>CAVBPI010000092.1:2542-8456 GCA_963596955.1 bacterium
TTCCTTTCCCGCACATGATTTATTTCGGCGACGGAGAGACGGACGTGCCCTGCATGAAGATAGTCAAGATGTTCGGAGGACACTCAATCGGAGTCTATAACCCGGCCATACCGCAGAAAATCCGGACAGCCCGCAAACTGCTCAAGCAGGGGCGCGTCAATTTCATCACCCCGGCGCGATATACTCCCGACAGTCGCACTTTCGAACTTGTGTGCTCAATCATAGACAAAATCAAAGCTGACTACCACCTGCAGCAACTTGCAAAAAGCGAATAGCCATTCAACTGAGACTCTTATACACAAAAAATCCCGGAATCTGAACTGAATCAAATTCCGGGATAAATTATTGTAGTTAGGGGATGCATAAAAGGATGGGATGCAAGGCGGACGATGAAGTCAAATACCGCAGCAACCTGATGGTTGTGAGGATTTTGACGAAGCGTCCAACGCCGCAGACCGCCTTTTAGGCGCCCCGTACCCGTATCAGAGAGCTATTACAATAGACCTTGATAATGGCGCATCCGCTGACTTAGCCTTGACAACTTCGGACTTCGCGACGATGCGTGAAGGAGCGATGTTGTACTTGTTCACGAGCAAATCCTGAACATACTGCACGCGCTTCTCTGCAAGCTTGCGGTTGCGTGAAGCGGAACCCGTGTTCTTGTCTGCCGTTCCGGTGATTACGATTGTCCTGTTGTCATCAACATTGGCGATGACGGTCTTCACATAGTAGTCGAGGTGGAGACGCTCCTTGACAGGAAGCTCGGACTCGCCTATGTTGAAGTACATGACAGCCGGAGAAACGTCCGTAAGGACAGCCTTCTTCTCGGCAGCGGCCTTTCTTGCAGCCTCAGCGTCAGCCTTTGCCTTTGCAAGCTCCTCATCCTTTGCGGCGAGAGCCTTGTCCTTTGCGGCGGCGTCAGCCTTTGCCTTGTCAAGAGCGCTATTGGCATCGTTGAGAGCGTCGTTGGCGTCCTTCCACTGCTTAGGGGTAATGCCTGCTGAACGCTTCCATGCGGCAGTCTTGCCGAGGTTCACATTAAGACCGGCAGCCACGGAAATCTCACCGGAGACTCCGCCCGGAAGGGAAAGAGCACGGCCGTTGTAGAGGATTCCGCGTACATCGAGGGTGATGTCGAGCCTCTTGCAGACCTTGAAGGAATTGTAGAGACCTGCGCCTCCCGCAATTTCCCTGCCCATTTTCAGCTTGCTGTCAGCATTGTTGCGGTTGCCCGTAAGGAGCAGACCTGCATGAAGATAAGGAACGCAGTTATACACGCGCGATTCCCTGTAGCCCCAGAACTCGTTAGAGATGTTCCACATGAAGTCGCCGTGAATGTAGCCGAAGCCCATGCGGTTAGAGTATTTCCCGTCTTTCTCTGTGTAGAAGAACGGCTGGTACTCCCCGTCCGCGCTTCCGCGTGCGGTGATGCCCTGAAATCCGAGCCTTACGCCATAGCATGGGGTGAAATACTTGGAGATGTTGAGTTCAACATTTCCGCCGACACCCGGTGTCACAACGCCATCACCGATGAAATTCACGCCGCCGGCAACGCCGATTCCCCAGTTATCCCAGAAACTGTTGGTTTCATAAGGACCGCGGACAATCTTGCCGTTGGCATCCCTGTTACCGTCCTCCTGCGCGAAAGCCGCGACAGAAAGAGAAAGAACAGCCAAAACAGCCCAAAATCTTTTCATGATATCAAATTATTAAAATTACTTGTTCAATGCGGTTGCAACATCCACTGCGCAGGCTACCGTGCAGCCCACCATAGGGTTGTTGCCGATTCCGAGGAAGCCCATCATCTCGACGTGTGCAGGAACTGAAGACGAACCTGCGAACTGCGCGTCAGAGTGCATACGACCCATCGTGTCGGTCATTCCGTATGAAGCCGGTCCGGCTGCCATGTTGTCCGGATGAAGGGTACGGCCTGTACCGCCGCCGGATGCGACAGAGAAATACGGCTTGCCCGCGAGGATGCGCTCCTTCTTGTACGTTCCTGCGACAGGGTGCTGGAAACGTGTAGGGTTGGTGGAGTTACCTGTGATGGAAACGTCAACTCCCTCATGCCACATGATTGCCACGCCCTCGCGCACATCATCGGCGCCGTAGCACTTCACCTTCGCGCGCGGACCGTCGCTGTAGGCGATTTCACGGACAATCTCAAGCTTGCCTGTGAAATAGTCGAACTTGGTCTGCACGTATGTGAAGCCGTTGATACGGGAGATAATCTGAGCGGCGTCCTTTCCGAGACCGTTGAGGATGCAGCGGAGAGGCTCCTTACGAACCTTGTCTGCCTTTGCGGCAATCTTGATGGCTCCCTCTGCGGCCGCGAATGACTCATGTCCCGCGAGGAACGCGAAGCACTTTGTCTCCTCACGGAGAAGCATGGCGGCGAGGTTTCCGTGTCCGAGACCTACCTTGCGGTCATCGGCGACGGAACCAGGGATGCAGAAAGACTGGAGACCCAGACCGATGGCCTCGGCGGCCTCGGCGGCGTTCTTGCAGCCCTTCTTGAGAGCGATTGCAGAGCCGACAACATAAGCCCACTTCGCGTTCTCGAAGCAGATTGGCTGTGTGTCTTCGCAGGTCTTGTAAGGATCGAGACCGTACTTGTCGCAGATGGCGTTGGCCTCTTCAATATCCTTGATGCCGTTTTCGTTGAGGACAGCGAGTATCTGTTTGATACGACGATCCTGGCTTTCGAACTTAACTTCTCTTATCATTGTCTTATCTCCTTATTCTTTACGTGGATCAACATATTTGACTGCACCCGCCTCCTTGGTGAAGCGTCCGTAAGACCCCGTCACCTGCTTGAGCGCCTCGTTTGCATCTACTCCCTTCTTCACGAGATCCATGAACTTGCCCATATGGACGAACTCATAGCCGCAAATCTGGTCATCCTTGTCGAGCGCGATGGTCTTGATGTAGCCCTCGGCCATCTCAAGGTAGCGCGGCCCCTTGGCGAGCGTGCCGTAGAGCGTGCCCACCTGGCTGCGGAGTCCCTTTCCGAGGTCCTCAAGCCCGGCGCCGATCATGAGACCGCCCTCAGAGAAGGCAGACTGGGTACGTCCATAGACAATCTGGAGGAAAAGTTCGCGCATCGCCGTGTTGATCGCATCGCACACGAGGTCAGTGTTGAGCGCCTCAAGGATGGTCTTGCCTGGAAGAATCTCCGCTGCCATTGCGGCCGAGTGGGTCATTCCTGAGCATCCGATGGTCTCCACGAGAGCCTCCTGGATGATTCCGTCCTTCACGTTGAGCGTAAGCTTGCAGGCACCCTGCTGCGGAGCGCACCAGCCGACGCCGTGAGTAAGGCCGGAAATGTCGGTAACTTCTTTAGCTTTTACCCATTTTCCCTCTTCAGGGATTGGAGCGGGACCGTGGTTCGGACCCTTCGCGACGCAGCACATCTGCTGCACTTCATGTGAATAAATCATAAAATTACTCTATAATTGTTTAGCTTTTAAGTCTTTACATACAGTCCCAATCAACAACCACGGAACAAGTCCGCTTAACACGGCAAAGTTAGAAAATATTTTTCAAATTCAGAAATATGCATGAAATTTGCGGCATATACGAAAATAAATTTTTGAGGATTGAGATGAACAAGTTCAGGATTGTTTCGGAATATAAGCCTTCCGGCGACCAGCCCGGTGCGATTGACGGGATATGCAGGGCTCTGAATCAGGGAGTCGATGCGGTGACGCTGCTCGGCGTGACGGGCTCGGGAAAGACGTTCACGATGGCGAACGTAATCGAGAGGCTCCAGCGTCCGGCGCTGATTCTCAGCCACAACAAGACCCTCGCGGCGCAGCTCTACGGCGAGTTCAAGTCGTTCTTTCCGAACAACGCCGTCGAATATTTCGTCTCCTACTACGACTACTATCAGCCGGAGGCATATATCCCCACGACAGACACCTATATAGAAAAGGACCTGAGCATCAACGATGAAATCGAGAAGCTTCGCCTGAGCGCGGCGTCAGCCCTGATGTCCGGACGGAGGGACGTGATTGTGATTTCCAGCGTTTCCTGTCTCTACGGCATCGGCAATCCGGAAGACTTTCATTCTCAGACGGTTGTGGTGCGCCGCGGAGAGCAGAGGAGTCTCACGAGGCTGCTCTACCAGCTTGTGGATGCGCTCTATTCGAGGACGGAGACCGATTTCAAGCGAGGGACGTTCCGTGTGCGGGGAGACACGGTGGATGTCTGCATCGGCTACGGGGAGGACGCGGTGCGCATCGAGTTTTTCGGCGACGAAGTGGACAGGCTCACGGTCATAGACCCGGTTTCGGGGGCTACGATTCAGGACATCGACGAGATTTCGATATACCCGGCAAACAATTTCGTGACGACGAAGGAACGCTCGGCGAAGGCCGTGAGCATGATTCAGGACGACCTGAAGCAGAGGTATGACCAGCTGCTGGAATACGGCAAGGGGATGGAGGCCAAGAGGCTGAAACAGAGGGTGGAATATGACCTTGAGATGATTAAGGAGATGGGCTATTGCCCGGGCATCGAGAACTATTCGCGCTATTTCGACGGCAGGAAGGAGGGTATGCGCCCGTTCTGTCTGATGGACTATTTCCCCAAGGATTTCATCACTTTCATCGACGAGAGTCATGTGACGATTCCGCAGATACGCGCGATGTACGGAGGCGACCATTCGAGGAAGTCGGTGCTGATTGACTACGGATTCCGTCTCCCGGCCGCCGCCGACAACCGCCCGCTGAAGTTCGACGAGTTCGAGGCGCTTGCCGGACAGAAGGTCTTTGTGAGCGCGACCCCGGCGGAGTATGAGCTTGAGAAGTCGGAAGGCCTTGTGGTGGAGCAGGTTGTGCGTCCGACCGGGCTGCTTGACCCGCCGATTGAGGTGCGCCCGACGGAGAACCAGGTGGATGACCTGCTTGAGGAGATAAGGGTCCGCGCCGAAGCCGACGAGAGGGTGCTCGTGACGACGCTCACCAAGAGGATGGCCGAGGAACTTGAGAAATATTTCACGAACATGGGCGTGCGCTGCCGCTACATCCACTCTGACGTTGATACGATGGAGCGCGTGGAAATCATCGAGGATTTCAAGAACGGCCTGTTCGACGTACTCGTGGGCGTGAACCTCCTGAGGGAGGGGCTCGACATTCCGACGGTTTCGCTCGTGGCCATTCTTGACGCGGACAAGGAGGGATTCCTGCGCTCCGGGAGGGCGCTGACCCAGACCGCCGGCAGGGCCGCGAGGAATGTGAACGGTCTGGTAATCATGTACGCCGACACCATCACGAAGTCGATGCAGGAGACGATTTACGAGACCGACCGCCGTCGCACGAAGCAGATGGAGTATAACAAGCTGCACGGCATCACGCCTAAGCAGGTGGCGGTGAAGAGCAACGCGCTCGCCAATGTCTATGGAGGCGAGAAGTCCGGCAAGGCCGCATTCGGCGGCGGAACCGGCGGCCGCGGGGCATTTGGAGAAGCGGCAGCCGGAGGGCGCGGCGCCACGGGCACGGTAGCCGGGAATGTCGGCCGCGGGCGCGTGAGTGCGGCGAACTCCTACGACGACCCTCAGTACATCCCGAGCCCGTCCGACCTCGGCAGGGGCAAGATTACGGTAGGCTTCGGCCACGACGCCGCCCGCGAATCCAACAGCGCCTACGTTGACGGCTACATTCAGGCCGACCTCGCCGCCGTCCTCCAGAACCCTGTCATCCGCTCGATGTCCCGCTCTCAGGTGGAGAAGGCCGCGGAGGCCGCCAAGGCGAACATGAAGAAGGCTTCGGCCGAGCTCGACTTTCAGGCGGCGGCTAAGTTCCGCGACGAGATGTGGGCTCTTCAACAGTACCTGCGCGTCTGGAAGGTCTGAGGATTATTGTCGCCCCCCAAAAAAAGGTGTCCTCAAGGTTAGGCTCTATCCCCGATCTAG
>CAVBPI010000093.1:0-4431 GCA_963596955.1 bacterium
GACTGTATCTCGTCGAAGAAAATCAATGTCTTGCCAGGTTCCAAAGGGCCGAATCCCATTGCAGAAAGGTTTATAAGGACGCTTCGGGCATCAAGATTACCTTCGAACGCCTGTTTGGCCAAAGGCATTTGCTCAAAGTTGATTTCTATGAAATTTTTATAGTTAGCCTTTGCGAATTGCCTGACGATAGTGGTCTTCCCCACCTGTCTTGCACCTTTAATGAGAAGAGCCTTATTCTTTGTGTCGTTCTTCCATTCTGTTAACTTGCTGATTATTTTTCTTTTAAGCATATCTTTGCAACTTTTTGCCAATGTTTTGGACGTAAAGTTACAACTTTTTGCCAATAAAATAATATCGTATTTGCAACTTTTTGCCAGCGCGATGGTGCGGTTGTGCACCGGACGCGAAAAGTAGATTCAGTCGTGAAGATTGCCGAGGGCGTCGGACCAGAGCGGGACGGATTCGTCGATGCAGATGAGTTCGAGGTTCAGGTCGGTGTCCCAGAGGCGCTGCATGAAGTTCGGACTGTAGGAACGGCGCTCGGCCGAGGTGCAGGACTGCTTGTGGAGAAGATTTGTCGTGCGGAAGCCGTGACCGTGGCCGTTTTCCCAGAGCGGGATTGAGGTGCTGTTGTCGTTGCGGAGACCGCCCATCGTGTAAGTGATTGTGCCGCAATGCTGTCCGGGAACTTCCTCGGTCATTCCGGCGCCGAGGAGGCCTCCCGGGGTGTTAACCGGCTTTCTTTCAGTGGAATAGGCAATCATGACCGTGGCCTGACCGCGCGGGTTGTCGTAGAATCGCGGCAGGTTCACTCCCCTTTCATCTATGCACTTTATCAGGACATTGGGGTGCTGCTCGGCTCCTTCGGTGGTCTTCCAGTAGTGGTCGAAGGTGTAGCCATAGACACAGAAGACGGCGGCGGCCTGAACGAAGAGATTGTGCTCGCTGTTGATGGCAAAACCCTCGTGGAAGCCCTTCATGAGCACATTCCGGTAGTCATTTCCGCTCGGTCCGGCCGCGGTGTCGCAGAGTGTGCGCAGGCCTATGCATCCCGGAACGGCGACCTGAGGGGGCTTCGAGACGGATACCGCGGAGCCGCTGTAGGCGTTGGCGTGCAGGCCCGTGATGCGGCACATCCCGCAGAACGAGTACATATCCCAGGCAACCACGCTTTTCTGGTTGGAATGCAGGACTATTCCTATGTTCTCGACGACGATTCCTCCCTGCCAGCGGCTTGCGGAGCAGTTCACCACCTTGTACTGCACCGACGGGTCGAGAGAATCGTAGAGCTCCCCCGTCATGTAGAACTGCGCCCCGTTGTAGCCGTCCTGGGATGCGCCTCCTATGTAGTTCTTGTCCGTGATTTCCGAACAGAGCTCAATCATGGCGTTGCTCTCTCCGAGGGCGATGTCGATGCAGGCGTTGTTCCGCGTGAGCGCGTTCATGAAGTAGCGGCCCTGCCGGAAGACGATCTTTCCTCCGTCGCCGTTCGCGACAAGCCGGTCAATCACCGAGGTTATCAGCTGCGCATCCGTCTGTCCGTCACATACATAGTCGCTCGCCTTCCGATCCTCGCGGCTGCTGTTCGATGCCGCAATCGTCACTACCCTCCTCCCCTCCTTCCGATTCCCGGACATTTTTCCCGAAGCCTGCGGCGCAAGCGTGAGCAGGAGAGCGAACGATGTGATAATTATGTCTCGAAAAAGGTTGTGCAGGTTATTGCTTGGTGATTTCTTGGGGAATATAAATTTCTGAAGCATAATTATTTGACATTTACAAGTTCAACAAGCGCTTCGGAGGATGCATCGGGTGCGACGATGATTTTGTATGAGCCTGACGGCGTGACGAATCTCCCCTTTCCGGAATCGTAGCACGAGAAATCATCGGACGAAAGGGATATGCTGATGCGTGTGTTCTCCCCTGCCTTGAGGGCGACTTTCCTGAATCCGCGCAGTTCCTTTCGGGCACGCGGAAAGCTGGGGCTCTGCGGCGAGATGTAGAGCTGGGCCACCTCCGAGGCGGCGGTCTTGCCCGTGTTGCTGACGGTGAACGTGACATTGAAGCCGTCCGGAGTGCGCTCCACATTCATGTCGGAATAGGCGAAGCTGCTGTAGGTCAGGCCGAAGCCGAACGGGAAGAGCGGTTCGTATTCGCGGGCTCTGTAGCCGAGAAAAATGCCTTCCGAATAGGTGGTGTGGGCTAGCGTGTCGCGCCATGGAGGGGCGACTTCATTGTAGTATGTGCCGTAGAACTTCTGTGCGGGATTCTTTTCGAGGCTGCCCCAGAACGTGAACGGAAGCCGTCCCGAAGGCGAGACCTTGCCGCTCAGAAGCTCGGCCGCGGCCCGGCCGCCCGCCTGTCCGGGATACCAGTCAAGCATCAGGGCCTCCACCTCGTCCAGCCACGGGAGGTCTATCTCGCCGCCGCTGTTGACAAGGACGGCTACCCTGTCGCTCCGTGCCGCGAGCGAGCAAATCAGGGAGTCCTGTCCTTCCGGCAGGCTGTAGCTGCGGTCGAAGCCCTCCCGTTCCGTAGTCTTGTCAAAGCCCATGCAGGCGATGACGACGGTGCGGCGCCCGATTGACGAAAGGTCATAGCGTCCGAGCGAATCCCTCTCAAGAAGGCGGACGTTCCATTTCGCGCCGGCTTTGCGCAGTCCGGAAAAGACGGTGGTTCCGCAGCCCTCGATGTGGCTGACCTCGCCGGAGCCGCCGCCGAAAGGGATGCGGTCGGCGTTCGGGCCGATGACTACAATGTCCTCGCGTCTCCCGGGTGAAAGCGGCAGCAGTCCCTCGTTCCTGAGGAGCACCGGTCCCTCAAGGGCCATGCGGTAGGCTATGTCGCGGCACTCCGGATTGTCCAGGGGAAGGCTTTCGTCAGCCGCTCCCCGGCCGTCAAGGAAGCCGAAGCGTATGAATGTGCGCAGGATGTTCACGCATTTCTCGTCTATGGAACTCTCGCTGACAATCCCCCGTTCAATCATCCGGGCTATATTGTCGTAGTTCAGGAAATTACCTCGCGGCATCTCAAGGTCAAGTCCGCTCTCGACGCAGCCGAGCGCCGTGTAGGTCGAAAGCCAGTCCGACACCACGATGCCGTCGAAGCCCCATTCGTCCCGCAGCACGTCCTTAATCAGATGCCTGTTCTCGGAGGCATGAACGCCGTTCACGGGGTTGTAGCTCATCATCACCGCCCCGACATGAGCCTTGCGGACGGCGTTTCTGAACACTGGGTAGTAAAGCTCGTTCAGCGTGCGCTCGTCAACGACGGAGTTTGTCCTGTGACGGAGATTTTCCTGATTGTTCGCCACGAAATGCTTCACAGTCGCGATTACTCCCTCTTCCTGAAGCCCGGTGATGTAGCCGCAGGCAATCTCGGAGGCGAGGAACGGGTCTTCGCCGAAATACTCGAAATTCCTTCCGCAGAGGGCCGAGCGGTAGATGTTCACTCCCGGAGCGAGCAGTATTCCCACTCCCCTTGCCCGGCAGTCGAGGCCGAGCCCGTGCCCGGTTTCGAGGGCGAGACTTGGGTTCCAGGTTGATGCGAGCGAGACTCCGCAGGGATAATATGTGCTGTGTGTGTCGTTGCGCACGCCCTGAGGGCCGTCCGCCATCCGGATTTCGGGGATTCCGAGCCTTTCGACGGGAAATGTCCTGAAGCCGTCCTTTTCTCCTGAAATCAGCCGGCACTTTTCTTCGAGAGTCATCCTGCTGACCAGTTCCCTCGCCCTCTGCTCCGCCGTTTGGGCGGAAATCGTGAGGATAGAGACTAACATCGTGATTATGAGAATAATGCGTTTTGTCATAATAATTTAAGTAAGAACAAATCATAATGTTGGGAATACGGTAAGACGAAGTTCGGTACATCCATACGGAACGAGGGTGACCGTGCGGACGGTGTCGTCGATAACCTCCGGGGACTTGGGGATATGAGGGGTATATTTCCCCTCTTCGAGAGTCCATCTTATCTCCTTGACCGGAACGCGGATTCCGAACGGCGGGTTGTCGAACGGATAGGTGCCCCGGGCGGCGCGGTCGTCAGTCTGGGAGGATTCTGCAATCCCGGCCGAATGAATCAGCTTCACTGGCGGCGCTGCGGGAGAAACAAACTCCGCGTCGCCTCCGCATAGAGCGTAGTTGAAACTGCCTGAGGGAGTTATGTCCCAGCACTTGAAGTCGGGGTTTGCCGAGTGCTTGCCGCGCAGGCCGGGATGCACCTTCGTGTCCTCGGTCCATTTTTCCGGAATCGGCAATGAGTAGAGAAGCGCTCCGCGGGTGAGGTAGGCGCCGGCGCTGTCTGCCGACTCAAGGACCTCGATTTCGGGAGCGAGCTGAATCTCAAGCACGTCGCCGTCCTTCCATCGGCGGGCCAGGGTGGAGAACTCCCCTGCCGCAGCGTCCTTCGCCACGGCCATGCCGTTGAGCCTGACAG
>CAVBPI010000093.1:4441-8400 GCA_963596955.1 bacterium
GCCTGACAGCGCAGCCGCGGCTCCATGACGGGATGCGGAAGGTGAACGGGAAGCTTGCGCTGTGGCCGCGGAACTCGAAGCGGAGGCAGTCCTCGAACGGGTACTGCGACGACTGCCGGACCGTCATTCCGGCGAAATCCACGCTCGAAGGCCCGTAGAGAGCCGCAACGAGGCCTCCCTGCTTGTCCGTCATCCACATCCGCTGCACATAGTTAGGCATTATGCGGTGCACGTTGCCGGCGCAGCATTCGGTCTCGTGAGTCGGACGGTAGGCCATCCATGTCAGCCCCCTGCGGTACTCGTTGTGGTCGGAGTCCCCCGTCACGTTGAACTGGTTCATGCAGGAAAAGTACTGGAGAGCCTTGAAGTCCTTTGTGACGGCTCCGGGAGCGGCGTTGAACACGGCCCGCTCGATGTTGTCCGCGTGGCGTGCCTGCCCGTCAGTCATGAGATGGTAGCCCTGGCTCCATGTGAAGTCGGCTATGTCGCAGGTCTCGTGCGCGGCCATGATGTCATGTCCTTTGACCCATTCCGCGCTTGTCGGCACTCCGTCAGGAAGCATATTGTTGTCAATCAGGTTGTTCTCCGCCATCCGGGCAAGGTCGAGATAGCGTTGCTTGCCGGTGTAGGCATAGAGAATGGCGGGCAGCTTGTGCATCTCGCAGAAAGTCACCCCGTGGATGACAATCGGCTCGCCCTTTTCTAGCACGGACGGCTTCAGCTCGAAGTCCCCGTTCTCGAATGCATCTTCGGCGAGCCGGAGCAGAGCCGGGTTGCCTGTCTTGCCGTAAGTCCAGAGTATTCCCTCGATGTTGCAGGCATTCCTTCCGGTGCCGACCTCCTCCGCCGTGCAGGAGAGATAGTATTTCTCAAGCGTCTCGGGGATGCGCCTGTCTCCGGTCATCTCGTACATCGACTTCATCGAGCGGAAGAACACGGCCTGGGGCCACATCCTCCAGCGAGGGCCGTCCCAGACATCCTTCGAGCCTATTTTTCCCTCCGGGGTGGCGTGGGCTATGGTGTAGTTCACGCCGTTCTCGCCTCGGGCAATCATGGTGGAGTCGCTGAGCAGGTAGCCGAGCTTGAGTATGCCGTCGGTGTAGTATGCCGTCTGCTCATAGCGCCACCAGCCCTCTCCGTGTGTGGATTGGCGTTCGATTTCTCCGTCCCAGAGCGCCGTGTCGTATGGATATGAAAGTGCCTCGGGATGGCCGCTGAGTCCGGTTCTCTGCCTTTCGAGAAATTCGGCAATCCAGCCTTCGGCATGAACCGAGGGCAGAAGATTGTCGTCAAACGCGGCATACGGGGCGACGGTGCCTTCAAGTCGTTCCGTCTTGCAGGAACAGCAAAGAATCGCGAGAGATGCCGATATATAAAAAATTGATTTACTCTTCATTGTGTAAAATTTATTGTCCGGACGACATTATTTGAGAACTATCTTTATGTCGTCGATGCAGATACAGCTTTCGCTGTCAGTCACGAATCCGACGAGGTCTCCGGAGAGCAGGTCGATGTCGAAACTGTATTCATACCATTTGTGCGTGTCGGACAATCCGTTCCACTCGGCGGCATTTTCATCGACATTGCCGTTGGAATTGGCAATCTTGATTTCGGTCACGGTCTGCCAAAGGTCGGAAGTCGCTTTCCGGTGGTTGCCGTCCTTGTTGAAATGAATGGCGGTAATCTTGCCGGAGCGTCCCTGAACAGCAAGCGCCTTGAAAGTGACCGTGCATGACTTCTTTTCCGTCGCGGAAAGACTATTCACTGCCTTCACGACAAAGGCTGCCGGCTTTCTTGACGACGCCTGCTTTTCAGAGGAATCATAATACATTCCGAGGACCGCATATCCTTCTCCCATATAGGAATCCATGGTTATGAAACGGTTGTCTCCGACCATACTCTCGAATCCTGTCGTGCTCTGGGCGCGGAATGAGCCTATGCGTGCCCCTTTCAGAGCAGTCGGCGCGAGAAGCGTCGTGGAAGACTTGCTCTCTGTCACCCAGTATTTTACGGCGGCCGCATTGCCATCCTCAAAAGTGATGTCCGTATCGCCTTTCTGGGCGTTCAGGAAGCCGAACGCGGCCATGTGGGTGTTCGGGAATCCGGTTCTGAGACCATGGAAACTCCATGCCTTATGCTCGTTCTCCCATGCGGTCCAGATGTTTTTGTTCAGGTTGTAGTTTGTTCCGGACAGTTGGGTCTGCGTCCTGAAAGCCGGCATGAGACCGACGGCGCAGTTGATGAAGTCGGCTGAGCAGAAGCAGTCGTCGAAGCCCTCAAAGAGAACCTCGTTTTCGGCGGCGGTGTGCTTCTGCGCAGTGGTGAGACGGAAAGGCTTTGAGTATTCGGAGTCACCGTTCTTGGATTCCATTGTCCGGGATTCTCCGGAAATGGATGCGGCACGGTAGGTCAGATAGGTGTCGGATGCAACTGACTTGACTCTGAACCAGTAGTCCTTTCCTGCCTCAAGTCCTCCGAACGCGAGGTTGAACGGCGCATAGGTCGTGCCGGAACCTGCCACGAGTGACTTGTAGAACGGATGTCCCTCGCTCAGAACCTCGTTGTCGCGGACAAAAGCCTCGTATTTCGGAGTGCCGCTGGCATCCTCGCTCTCGAACAGCTGCACATAAAGGCACGGTTTGTAGTTGCCGCTGAGAGCGCCTGCGCGGTTCTCGACGGCGACCGCTACGGATGTCGGGCTGACATTCTTCACAAGCTGCTCAATCTTGCCCGTGGTGAATGTCACCTCGTTGGATTCCAAGGTATTGCCTTTCACGAGCGCGGAAAGTTTCACGCTGTACTCACTACCGCTGTCAAGCCCGGTGAGGTGATAGCTGTTGCCGGACGCCTCCCCTATTTCGGAGCCGTTCAGAATGACCTTCACGCTTTCCGCTCCGGAAGGGAGTATCATGCTCAGCGTCGCGTCCGACCAAAAGGCGTTGAGCACGCTCAGTTCCGGGTTCGTGACAGGCTCTGGGGCCGGCTTTGCAAGAGCGGCTTTCTGATTGCGGCGGAGAATCACCTCGCCGTCGGAAAGGAAGTATCCTGTCTCTACGCTTCCGTCAACGCGCTTTACATCAACGCTATATGTTGCGGCAGCGGACTGCGGGAGCACCGGAATGAGGCATTTCCCGTCGAACGGATATTCCGAAACGAGCGTCACGATTTCATGTCCTTCGACGATTTCCTCCACAGCCGGCACTCCGTCCTTGTCCATGCGAATCCGAACCTTTCCGGCGAGATTTGCCGACGGCTCCGAATGAATCGTGCACTCGACGATTCTTTCGCTGTACGGGATGTCGAGAAGGATGTATGAGGCGACATTGTAGAAATCAAGTTCATTAGCATTATCTGCAATCGGGAGATATGCCACCGAAATGTTCGCCCCTGCGGAGAGTCCGGATTTGTCGATTTTCTGTTCGTGAGGCAGCGAAAGCGTAATGGATGAACCGTCGGACGAAAGGATATAATCCTCTGAATATGGATATATTCCCCATATTGACTTCGTGTCTTTCTTTATGTCGGCATTTTCTGATGAAGAGTCAGGTGAAAGCGATGACGAGACACCATCCTTGTCGGTCGTGAAACGCAGGTTTGTACCATTGGCAATGAGGCTGATAGCGTCTCCCTTGGACCAGCAGACGGACAGGTAGTCATCTGAAACTACGGTTTTGGTCAATGCTTCGGCAAATGCGGTGAACTTGGCCGCGTCCGGCTTTTCTTCTGGTTTCTGCTGCGGCTCGTTTTCCTTTGCGCAGGCGCAGACGAGCAGTGTCGCAGCAATGGCGTAAAAAATATTTCTTCTCATAACAAATTGATTATTAGATTTTTTCAAAAAAATAGGAGTTGTTCTTATTGCTTTTTATAGTTCAATATATCATCCGTCAGGATGTCGGTCTCGCAGGAGGAGATTGAATTTCCGGAAATCGTGAGTCCATCGACCCCGTAGGCATGAATCC
>CAVBPI010000094.1:0-4361 GCA_963596955.1 bacterium
GCTCAGAACGCTCATGTGCAGGTTCGCGGTCTTTGGCGCAAGTTTCTCCGAATCAAGGATATGAACCTCGTAATTTCTAATTTCTGTTGAAGTGATTGTCTCTATGTCCCCGACAAATTCCGAGAATCTTCCGAGGATGCCGGAATATATGTCACAGGTGCGGGCGGAATATCTCCGCACCCCGGAAATATGAATCCGGAACGCCTCAATCCATGTCTGCAATTTTGTCCTGTTCTCCATATTCAAGTCGCCGTTTAACGATTCCCCGGATTCACTTCGTTTTCATCTGCACAAAGATTCCTCGACTTCACTTCGTTTCAATATTCCCAGGATTCATTTCGTCTTCACCTGCACAAAGATTCCTCGACTTCACTTCGTTTCGCTCGGAATGACAGCTGTTTCCCACACACTCGATTTCCTGTCATCTCGAACGAAGTGAGAGATCTTTGCGCAATCATATTCATTTTACCGGAACAAGTCCCATTTCGGCGGCTTTCTGTCGCATCAGCGCATCGGCGGCCTCAAACTCGTTCGGAATCTCGCCGTCGAGAATCGCGTTCTTCACATATTCCTTCAGCACCCCGATTGTGCTGCACGGCGGAATGCCGAATACCCGCATCACATACTCGCCGTTAATCGGGTTCTTGAAGTTGCGCACGGCATCCTTGGCCTCCACCTCCACAAGCTTGCGGCTCACGAGCTCGAAGTTGGCGTGAAGCCGCTCGACCTTGCGCGGGTTCTTGGAGGTGATGTCCCCGTGGCAGAGTATCATCAGGTCGTCAATGTCGTCCCCGGCCTCAAAAAGCAGCCTGCGCACCGCCGAGTCCGTAACCTCCTCCGTGACAAGCGCTATCGGCCTAAGGTGCAGTTCCACGAGCTTCTTCACATACTCCATCTTCTCGTTCAGCGGCATTTTCAGAGCCTTGAATATCTTAGGGACCATGCGGCCGCCAACGACCTCATGCCCGTGGAATGTCCAGCCCACCGCCGGGTCGAACCGCTTGGTCGCGGCCTTGCCGACATCGTGGAGAAGCGCGGCCCAGCGAAGCCAGACATTCGGCTCAGTGCGGGTCGAGGCGACCGTCCCCCCGTTTCCGTCCGGGAGATAGTCCTTCAGACGCCCCTGACCGATTGCCTCGGTCTCCAGCGCCGACACATTGTCAACGACCTGAAGGGTATGCGCGAAATTGTCCTTATGTCCGTGGCCTTCAACGGATTCCACTCCCTTCAGAGCGGTGAGCTGCGGAAGAATCATCTCCAGCAGACCGGTCTCGTCAAGCAGATAGAAGCCCATCGAGGGATTCCGCGTCACGAGAATCTTGTTCAGTTCCTCGACAATCCTCTCCTTGGAGAGAATCTCAAGACGGCCGCGGTTGCGGCGTATCGAGTCAAGGGACTCAGGGACTATCGTGAACCTGTGCTCAGGGGTGGAGAGCTTGGTCGCGAAGCGGATTGCGCGTATCATGCGGAGAGGGTCGTCGCTGTAGGTCGTGTCCGGGTCGAGGGGTGTGCGGATTATGCCCGAGGCAAGGTCCCGGATGCCGCCGAAGGGATCGACAAGCGTGCCGAAGTCATCCTTCTGAAGGCTGAACGCCATGGCGTTTATCGTGAAGTCCCTGCGGAGCTGGTCCTCGCGGAGAGTTCCGTCCTCGACTATCGGCTTGCGGGACTCCCGCCTGTAGCTCTCCTTCCTCGCGCCAACGAACTCGACCTCGACGCCGTGATATTTCAGCATCGCCGTCCCGAAGTTCTTGAATATCGAGACATGAACCCTGTGAGCACCCTTGAAACATTTTTGTTTTTCGTTAAAACATTCTTGTTTCTCTATATGTTCGTCAACGCATTGCGTAAGTTCGATACCGCTTCCCTCCACAACAATGTCAATGTCCTTGTTCGGTCTCTGGAGGAAGCAGTCACGCACATATCCCCCGATTACGAACGCCCTCACGCCCATTTCCTCAGCCGCATCAGACACGATTCTGAAGATTTTATGATTCAGAAATTCCTTAAATTCTCCCATATTTCAAATCATATTTCATTTTGCACTTTCACCTTTTGTCTTCATCTGCACAAAGATTCCTCGACTTCACTTCGTTTCGCTCGGAATGACAGTCTATTCCCATAGCCTCGACTCAGCATTTCATCTCAAATTTTCCCTGTCATCTCGAACAAAGTGAGAGATCTTTCCGCCATCCCATTCATTTCGTACACATCTCCTCATATCCCGGAAAGGCCGTCAGCCGCGCAAGTCCGTCAGTCCCGTCCTTCACAAACCCCACGGTCTTCTTCCCGTTGGTTATGAACACATATCTCACATCCAGAATCATGTTATACCGCACGACCTGCATCAGCACGTCGCCACTCAATTCGACATCCGGCCTCTTGCATTCGACAACCGCCAAAGGCTTCGCGTCCCGCCCATACACGACAATATCCGCCCTCAGCCTCTTCTCCCCGAAGGAAAAGCCGACTTCCGACATCATCATGTGCTCAGGCACGCCCATCGTCCTCTTCAGCACCGCATCGACAAACCACTGCCTGACGCTCTCCTCCGGCGTCAGCGCCACCCTCTTCTTCCTCAGCGGATCCCATATTTCGTTGCCCATAGCAAAAAAGTTTAGCCTGCAAAGTTACACTTTTTATCACCTATATTTGTACCTTTGTCGTCGAAAAATTTCGAGATGCAATGAAAAAGACGATAGACATCATATATGAGGACAAGTGGCTGGTGGCGATTGACAAGCCGTCGGGGCTTATGAGCGTGGCGGGTAACAGGAAGGATGTGGAGACGGCATATATGCTTGTGAATGACTATCTTATGCACAAGTACAACGGGCGGGTGAAGGCTCATGTGATGCACCGGCTGGACAGGGACACTTCGGGCGTGCTGCTGTTCGCCAAGGACTTCGGTGTGAAGAGGGCGATGACGGACAACTGGAACGGGAGGGTCGTGGAGAGGAAATATGTGGCGGTGGTCGATGGGGTGCCGGAGGCCGCGGAAACTGCTGAGGCAAAAGGCGATGCCGGCTGCGGTGCGGGCGGTGGAAACGAGGAGCTGCCTCACGGGAGGATTGTCAGCTGGCTGACTGAAAACGACAGGAACTTCATGGTGCAGTCATCCTTAAAGGACAACGGCGGCGAGCTGGCCGTGACGAACTGGAGGGCGCTCAAGACGGACGGGAAGCGGTCGCTTGTGGAGTTTCTGCTTGAAACGGGACGCAAGAACCAGATTAGGGTGCAGTTGGCTACGCATCTGCACTGCCCCGTGCTCGGCGATTCAAAATACGGGGACGGAAAGTCGGCACGGCGGCTGTGCCTGCACGCCAAGGGGCTGAGCATAATTCACCCCGTGACTCACAAGGTATTGAAAATCACCGCAAACACGCCGCGCTACTTCAACGGGCTTGTCGGGAATGGGGATTCAAAGCAGATGAAAGGCGGAAAGAAGCCGTCTGTAAAGCACACGAAGACGGCCGACAAACGCGGCAAATGACAGTTTCCCCCGGCAGCGGACGGCCACGGCTTCGAGCATCATGGCCTTGCGGACAGTCCGGCGGCTTTTCCCCGTGCTGAGAAACGGATGCTGCACGAGATATTCTGGAATATAGTCCAGCCTCATTCCGGCTCTGCGGCAATCCGACAGGAACACCGGTCCCTCACCTCCCTCAGGCCACACGGGCGAGCCGAGGCCGAAATTCTCGTCAAAGCGTATGCGGTTCCTGAAGACAGGCTCGTATCTGAACGCAATCTCCACCTCGCTGAAATAGACCTTGCCATAGACCGGCACTTTCTTCACTTCATATTCCCTGTCCGGATAGCTCTTGAACGGCGGATGTCCCTGAGGAGTCGCGATGCGGAAGCAGATTGCGTCAGTCGATGGGCGCTCCCGGAAAATCTCAATGATGCGCGTCAGCTGTCCATCCGTGTAGCTCACGTCGTCGTCCGAAAGCACACATAACTGTTCCTTTAGGACATCGCCGTCAATCCCCTTTCGGTCAGTCACTTCGTGCGAGCCAAATTCGGTTTCAAGAAACCGGCGCAGCGCATCAAGGCAGTGGTTGCGGTTCTGGCTGACCCCCTTCCCGACAAAGGGCGAATATACGACATCGTCCCGACGTCTGAACAGCGTGGCGACATCCGCGTCAGGCTCCGGGTGCGCGGCCGCAAAATCCGGGGACATCTGGTGAGAGACTATGTAGCGGACATCGGGCCGCGGGGGAAGGAATATCTTCGGCACATCGGCGACCGAATCGTTGTAACAGGATATCAGTATATTAAGCATATCTATTAGAAACGGATTTGAATAAGATTTTTGAGGATGGATTTCTTTTTGAAGAAAGAGCTTGCCGGGTATATACGGT
>CAVBPI010000094.1:4511-8331 GCA_963596955.1 bacterium
GGGACGGTTAAGGGCCGGGTCTGGACGCATATAGTGGTAGAGCCTGGAGATGTTGTCAGAAGTGCACAGCAGCGTGTGCCGGGTAGCAAAGACAGTGAGTATGCGGCAGATGAGCCTCCCGACCAAGTCCCTATGATAGAGAGACTTGACCTTCACGCTTTCCGGGAAGGCGCTTTCCATTGCCCGAAGAGTTTCGGAATATGGGCCGAGGAGCATCATCAGCTGCATTATGTGCTTGTCGGAGCAAAGGTCCGAAGACAGGCCGGAAGAGCCGCTGCGATAGACATAGGTGCAGCGCGGCACCGTCACCGCACTGTCGCAGCAAACCAGGAAACGGAAGAGGAAAAGCATGTCCTCGCCGTATGAAAGCGAAGGCTCGAAGCGCAGGAAATTTTTGTCTATAAGCGACTTGCGAAAGAGCTTGCCCCAAACAGGGCGCAGGTAGGAGCCGTTGTCACAAAGATTGTCGTCTATGAACTCGGAAAGTTCCCCGTGGGCGTAGATCCGGCTTTTCTCAGGAGAGGGAGCAATGGGAGAGCCGTTCAGCAGCCTGTAGCCCCCGACATAGAGGTCCGCCCCGCCGGTGGAAACGGTGTCAAGCCAGTCGGCGAGGCAGCCCTTAGGCAGAATATCGTCGGAATCCACAAAGGTGACATACTCGCCTTGGGCTATCCTCATGCCAGCATTCCTTGCTGAGCTGACGCCCCCGTTCTGCTTGTGAATCACACGGATGCGCTCGTGTATGTCCGCAATCATGTCGCATTTTTCCACGCTGTCGTCCGTGCTGCCGTCATCGACGAGAATCAGCTCGCAGTCGTCGAAGAATGCCGGAGAGAGAATCGACCCCACCGTGTATTCTATTGTCGTCGCCGCGTTGAACACTGGGACTATCACACTTATTTTCACCGAACTCATATATCTCACTTCAAGTTTTTCTTCAAAAATTCCACAGAGTCCTCACGCAGGCATTCAAGCCGTGCATCGACGCTGTCCCAGCGGATGTCACCTTTCGGAAGCGACGGGCCGCAGAGGAGACGGTCCTGAAGTCCGAACTGGCTCAGCAGCCATGTGATGCGGGAAAGTCCCCTGCCCCTGTTTCCGACGACGGCAAAAGGCCTGTGGAACAGGATGGAGAACACGCAGGCATGGAACGAGTCCGTGAGCACGAAGCCGGCGTCTGCTATGCCTGCAATCCAGGACTCTACGGACGGCTGCACCCTGAGCGAGATTTCCTCGCGCCCTCGCGGGTTTGCCGGAATGAAGCGGCGGACAGGCTGCGCAAGGCAGGCTTCAAGCTCAGCCACCAGCGCCTCCGTTTCCGCGGTCCTGTCAAGGATATATTCAAAGACTCCGGTTCCTCGTTCGGTTTCAGCCCGCTCCCCGTCTTTCACCACCAGTTTTTCACCAGCTATCACTTCCAAACGCCCTCCCTCTGTCATTTCGAGCGGACGCGAGAAATCTTTGCGCGGCTCCCTGCACCGCCCTATCAGACCGAGATAGTCATCCGCATCGAGCAGCATGGTAGGGTCCAGAACTGTCACCGAGTCCGTCCCAAGGTGCTCAGAGGCATTCCTCACGCCTGAGAGTTCCCGGAATGAAAGCGCGTCGAAACGGCCGGCAAGCTCGCAGGCAAGTGCCGTCTGCCGCTCAGAATATTCCCAGCCGTCACACCCGAAAGACACAGCATAGGCAATCCTGCGCACGTCCCAGCCCACAGGCCGTTTCCCGTCGGCAGAAAGCCCGTGAAGGCATTTTCTTCCCTTGTCCTTCCAAGTGAAATCCAGAAAGGAATGCATCAGCGCCTGGTTATATTTCGGTCTCCAGACCTGATCGCTGCCGACGACATACGCATCATAATCCGAAGTTCTGATTTCGCTAAACGAGGATATGTATCGGATATTCAGATATTTACGAAAAAATCGGAGAAACTCCGCGCCCACGGAAGGAAATTCCATGTTTATGCGACGCTCCCGGAAAAGTTCGGCGTCGCGGCGGCGCAGCACATATTTCCGGAACGACCTCGTAAGGAGCTTCCGCACGGCATTCACGCCCTTTGGAGCAGGCAGAATCTCGTCCATCTGTATGATTTCCACCTCATTGCCCAGCGTCTCAAGCACGCGCTGCAAGGCAAAGGCCTGAAGAACCCCGCCATAGTTCGTGTGCATCTGCAATGTTATAACCGCGACTTTCATTACATACTTTGTTTTTAGGACGAACCATAGCCGCCGTTGCGTTCAATCGAGCGTTCAAATACATCTTTCGGCACTTCCGTGAGCCTGAGGGACGACGAAATGCCGGTAAGGGCCGCGGCACCGCAGTCGGAAAATACGCCCACGACGCTCACTCCCATAGGGTCAAAGGCCTGAGGCAGAAGCTTTTCCACGCCCCAGAAATCACCGAGGCTTATGTCGGCGCCGCTGCGGCCGTTGCGTGCGGGGCAGTTGCGGCAGGCGCTGCGGAGATTGGCCCCGGAGAGAAAATCCTGCATGAAAGGCACTTCCTCGTATGGTATCGAGAGCGTTTCGGAACTTCCGTCCGGCATATTCAGACCGACCGTTACCCTGTAGGCCTTCCATCCCCCGGCGGACTTGTCCCGGAAATTAACTCCAGAAAGAGAGACCGCCCCGCGTGACTTAATCAGACCGTCGGCGTATGATTTCCATGCTGCGCGGAGCGGCGTGCCGTGGCAGAGAATCTCGACAAGCAGCAGGCGTCCTGTCCTGTCGCCGTCAGCACGGGGCGGTTCTTCAGAAGAGAGCGCATCAGGAAGTTCCCCGGCGACAAACTTTCGGAGCGCCGCGACCTGACACGGCGTGCCGACAAACATCACGCGGCGCCCGTCCGCGAGAGAGTCCCTGATTTTCAGGAAGCATCCGTCAAGGGACGACTGCACGTACTTGCTCCGCATCATTGCCGCGAGGGAGCCGTCATCGTGCGCAAAGGCATGATGCACTCCCATGAAATCATCGTCCCATACAGCGGCGCAGACAACCCCTCCGTCCTCGACAAAGCCATGAGCCAAGGCATAGAAGACTCCGCCCGAAGAGCTTTCGGACAGGATTTCCTCGGAACGGTTCGTTGCGGCATAGACTTTCTGCGGAAGCCTCACGAAGCGGGCAAGGGCATTGCCGCGGCGACGGAGCCTTCTGCGCACGAGGGAAAGGACGGCGCCGCGTTCCCCGGCCGTGCACCCGACAAGACATACGGCAAGAGCGACAGCGCACAGGTCAAGCAAGACAGCCGGAAGATGCGGCAGCTTCCATCCCGACAAGCCCGGAAGCATTGCCAACACGCAGCCACACGCCGCGACCGCAACCGCACGCAGCCAGACCTCCTTCAGCCACCTCCCGACATCCATCCCGACCATTCCGCGGAGCAGGAGGAGCCTCGCGAACATCGCGGCCTGAGAAAGCACAATCGCGACAACCACGACCCATTCCACTCCAAGACCGCACGCGAGCAAAACCCATGAAATAGGAATGTTAAGCAGCAGGATTCCCCCTACAATCAGCTGGTATCGTTTTATGTTGCCCGTAGCCAGCTGCATCGTTATCAGAGGGTTGGAGAGCGAATCGCTCAGCACCAGCACCAGCAGCAAGCGGACAAATACGGACGCATATTCAGGAATTTCCCTGAGCCATAGCCCCAGCAGCCAGTCAGTCTCAAAAATCAGCGGAAGGGCGAAGAACAGAATCAGGAAGAAGGAAAACTTAGCGGATTTGCGCACGAGGCGGTGCATATACTCATGTTCCCCGGACGCATAGGACTTGGTTATCTGCGGATTCACGGCCGTCATGAAGTTTGTGACAAAGCCCTGGAC
>CAVBPI010000095.1:0-8318 GCA_963596955.1 bacterium
TGTAAAGATTTCTCGACTTCACTTCGTTTCGCTCGAAATGACAAATGGGCACACTGTCATTGCATCGACGGGGTTCTATCATTGCATCGACGGGGTTCTATCATTGCATCGATGGGGTTCTGTCACTTCATCGACGGGGTTCTGTCATTTCGAACGAAGTGAGAAATCTTTGTGCTACCGGATGTTACCCAGATAATAATTCGCCCAGACATTGTAGTTCCGCTGGTCGAGGGCCTTTTTGAAGCACCCACGAGCCTTGGACTCCTTGCCGAGAGCCTTCCATGCAAGACCCTGGATGTAATAGGCCTTGGTGTTCACATCCTCAGGGCGCGGGCCGTAGTCGAAGCTCTCGAAGAAGCGCTCCACATAGTCAGTGACGGTGCTTTCACCATAAGAGAGCATCTCCTTGAACATCGGCTTCACCTCGGCCTTCGGATTGAGCTTGAGCATCGCAAGAGCCTTCTCGTAATTGTAGGCGCAGTCGGCCGGCTTCACCTCGACGGCAGCGGCCTTTTCGTAGTATTCGCGGGCCTTAGCGGTGTCCCCCACTTTCTCATACGCCATACCTATGTTATAATATACCTGCGCGTCGCGCGCGTAGTATTCGAGGTGGGCATATCCGTGGTTCGCAGGGTACTCGTCGGTCATGAGCATATATTTCAGAGCCTGGGCATCGTTGCCGGCCTTCCACTCGCGGGCTCCGGAGAGCATACACGCATCGACATAGATGTCGTGAAGGTCCTCGATGTGCTCGCGGCGGGAGTAGAAGCGGGTCAGGAGCTTGTCCAGCACCTGCTCGTACTCGCCTTTGAGGATGCGGAGCCTAATTGCGCGGGTCTCGGAATCGTAGCGCTTCTCATATAGGGACTCCTTGCCGACGAAGAGTTCATAGCGCTCCTCAACAGGCGCGTTGAGCTGCTCAAGAATCTCGTCGCATTCGGTGAGGAAGATGGCGTTGCCGTCCTTGTCAGCCGCGATTGCCTTTTTGTACCAGTCAGCGCCCCTGCGGAGCTCGCCGGTGAAGTAGTGGCAGCCCCAGCCGAGGTTGCGCAGAGCCATCGCGAAGTCCGGCCTGAGTTCAACGGCCTTCTCCCAGCATGACATTGCCTTTGCCGGCTGCTTCTGGTACCAAAGATTACCGAGGTAGTACCATGCCATGACGGAGTTCGGATTGTACTCTATCACCTTTTCAAGCGGCTTCACGGTTTCGAGACGGAACGGGAACACATAGTCCATGTTTCCAGCCTCGGCCGCGGCGAACCATTTTGCGGCGGCGTCCTTGTCGCCGTTTCTGTCCGCGAACCATCCGAGCCAGTATTCGACTGTAGGATAAGGCCTTATATTTTCAGCATCCTTGAGAACCGCCTCCGCCTCGGACGCGAAACCGTTGTTCAGATAGTAGAGCGCGAGCTCGATGTAGGACTCGCTCACCCCGCGCAGAAGCTTCGCGAACTCCGTCTGAGGCTTCACTCCGAGGGCGACCTGCTCTGCCGAAGCGTAGTAGTTGAGAGGGTCGGTGTCGAGGACTTCCGCTGCAAGTTCCGCGGCCTTTTCCGTGTTGCCGGCCTTGCGCTCAAGCGTGGTGAGGAGGTTCTTCGCGTCGAGGTTCATTCCGTTGTAGGCAACCGCCATTCCGGCTTCCTGCGCGGCCTGCTTCGCGTTTCCGAGAGTAGAGGAAATCTGCGCGAGCTGGTAATATGCGGCGGAGGCATACTCATAGTCCCATGCGGCACGGTAGAGAGTATCGACTGCGTCGGCATATTTTCCCTCGTCCTTGAGAATGAGTCCGAGGTTATACATCGACTCGCCGTCGGCAGGACGGGTGTATGAAGAGGTCTGACGCACGAGGGACCTACGGAGATATGACTTCGCCTTTTCGTAGTCCCCGGCCTTGCGGTAATAGATTCCGAGCTGGGTGTTGCTGCGCACGTCGAGCGGGTCGCGGCGCACGGCCTCCTCAAAATAGATGTTCGGATCGACATGAGCCTGATGGAATTGGAGGTTGCGCATTCCGAGATAATACAGGTCCTCGATGTTGTCAATCGACTTGGGGTCAGGGTCGAGCGGAACGACAGGCTCGGGAAGCGGCTTGCTGCGGTCGAGCTTGTACGGATGGTAGCTCAGGAGTTCCTGTCCTTCAGCGGAATAGACTGTCATCGTCACCTCGGAAGGTTCGCTGACATTTGTCGGGTCGGTCGTGAAGTCGTCGGCGAAAGGCTTGTCAGGGGCGATGTCGGCCACCTTGCTGTAGAGCAGCTTGCCGTCCGCCTTGCGGGCCTCGATCTTCGCGCCGTTGCGAATTTGCGTGACATTCGCGGCGACATGAACCTTGCCGGAAGGGTCTATGTCCATGTTGAGAGTGGCAAGCTCGTTGCCCCGGTTCACGTGCCGGAGGTCGCGGATTCCGTACCAGTAGGCGGTGAACTCCTTGGTCTCGTGCGGGTTAATCCAGCAGTAGTCCGGCTGGTTGTCGGAGTAGGCTCCAGTCATCAGTTCGACATACGCGCCGTCGCTGTCCGTAAGGGTCTCGCAGTCCCATGCGTGCCCGTAGTTCATGTGCCCCCAGGACCAGAACTTGCCGCCCTTGTTGATGTTGTGGTTGCCCGCGAGCATCGTGCCGGCATTCTTGCCGTAGTCGTAGCCGCCGAGGAAGTCGTCCTTCTGGTCGTAGATGAACACGGAGCCGCCCATAAGCGCCGGGAGGTTCTTCCAGTAGCTGACATCGACTCCGGCATAGTCCGGATTTCCGCAGTATTCCCCGTCAGGCACAGGCCAGCGCAGGAAACTGTTCTTGTGGTGGAAGGTTCCGAAGTCGGTGCACTCGGGAAAGACAATCTGGTAGTTCTCGTTGGCGTGGGTCGCGACATTGTTCCAGTGGAGCATGGAGTTGCGGTCCTGCGCGTTGTTGAAGAAGCGGCCGGTGACCTCGATGTAGGACTTGTCCGGGTAGAGCGTCATGCCCATAGCCCAACTCATCCTGTGGCGGTTCTCCACCTCGCCGACCCATAGGGTCTTGCTGCCGTCGCCGTTATCCACGATGGTGTAGTCTATCGGGTACTGGGACGTCGCCCGGTGGTGGTGAAACACGTTCCACTCCACGCCGCCGCTTATCCACGCGCCGAGCATCCCGACATTGGCCGGCTTGATGACGCTCTGGCGGTAGAATATCTCATAGCCGTTGGTCTTGTCCGTGGCATAGAAGAGCCGTCCCCCGATGTCCGGAAGCACGCAGACCTTCACGTAGTCGTTCTCGATGAAGAGCGCCCTGTGGGTGGAATCCACCTTCTCGTTCGTAGGGTTGTCGTTCATCGCATAGGGATAGACTCCCCTCTTTGCCCTCTGGTAGGCGAAGTCCCTCTCGAAAAGAGGAGCCTTCTCCGGGGCGTTCACGCGGTAGGTAGGCAGGTCGATAGTGCCCTCCCATGCCTTCACCGACCCGTTCTGCGCCCCCGCGGAAAACGCCGCAAGCGTGAACGCCAGAATTGTAGAAATCGCTGTTGTCTTTTTCATTATGTGAAATCAGTGTTATATTGGTTTAAGCTGCAAATTTCCGAATTAGCAGCCACGCCGCCATTCACATTTAAGCCATTTGCTTGTAATTTTTCGTCAATACTGCCGGATGCAGCGAACTGGACGGGCGATGCCGGTGCTGCCGGAGCCTTCTATGCGGAGGTTGCTGCCGACGAGCCAGCGGAAGCCGAAGAGCTTGCCGGACTTGTACTGCGCGGGATCGACGGTTGCTGTCCAATAGTAGGCGGACTCGCCTGCCTGAACCATCTTGCCGTCCTGACGATGACCTGAGCACGGGATTCGCGTGTTGATGTTGTCCGGGTCGGTGTAGGTGCGGATGAGACGACCGTAGTTGCGCTTGCTGCGGCCTGTGGTGATGTTCTCGCCCCAGATTTCAGTGTAGCCGTTGGCTGTCCAGCCGGCGAAGGAATTCCAAAGTTCCTCACAGGTAGGGACACGGTAGCCCACGGGACAAGGGTCGTTGTTGGTCTTGGCACCGGCGGCCTTTCTTGTGGTCTCGTAGGTCTCCTTCTCGTCGGTTCCCTGCGCCCAGCCCTTCCATGTGTCGAAAGGTGCAAGGCCGTCGCCCCATGCCGTCACGTCAATGTCAGAGGCCCAGTTGGTGCCGTCTGAACTGAAGCACATAGGAGTCTTGGCAGTCTCAGCGACAGAGGCTATCTCCTTGGTTGCGGTGAATCCCTCTCCGAAGGCAGCATTTGCAATCCAAGGCATCGTGCAGGTCGTGAACGGCTCATCCTCTTTGGCACCGAATCCAGCATTGAATGTCGATGTGCTGCCCTCCTTGAGAGTGCCGATTCCGGTGCGGCTCGCGCCCGGGAACGGATCCTTGCGGCCCCACTGATAGACATTGCCATGGATGCCGGCGTTGTCGGTGTTCTTGGTGTTGAGCGCACCGAGGTTCCTGTCAAGCCATGTGAGGCTCTTGTCCTCATTCACGAGATGAAGGCTCTGCCAGTTGGCCACGGCCATCTCATCAAGGCTCACGCCCGTGCTCCAGATGTGGAACGACCAGACAATCTCGCGTGCTCCGCCTACTTCCCGGTAGAGGGCAATCACGGCGTTGCCTACATTTCCGCTCGCGGTGAACTCGACCTGAGACTTTTCCTTGTCGAACTTGACATTCGAGATGACCCATGACGGGATCATAGGCTCCACGGCCTTCACGACATCGGTGAGTCCGTCGTCCTCCTCGGTCCACTCGCACTCGACGGAGCTCCAGAGCCAGTCGGCGCCGTCTGCGACGAGAGCCGTGCCATCGACGGTCTTGGCGTCAAACTTATATGTCCCCGCAGCCGCCACGACATAGCAGTTGGCCGTGCCGTTCGCAGAGAGATTGATTGCAGCCGAATAGGCGACTTCCACAGTCTTGACCTCGCCGGACTTGAGTTCGATGTCGTTGAAGCCGAAGTCCTTGCCCTCGCCGTCGCTGTCCGCAAGCTTCACCGCAAGAGTCTTATAGTTTCCGGCCGGAACATACATGAAGAAGGTCTTGGTGCCGCTCACGACGGCGTTGCCAGCATTGAGTTTGACGGAGGTGTTCCCGCTCACCTCGACGCTGCCGTCCTCAACTCCCACGGTCATGTCGCCGGACATCTGCGCTGCCCCGCCCTCAGAGTTTCCGCTCACTTCAAGCGACGCCACGGTGGCGTTGCCGTTAACCACGACAGCGAGAACCGCAGCGACAGGCTTCATGACGATTCCGTCCTTGAGGCTGCCCATGCCGCCGAAAGGAAAGTCAGCCGGAAGCGCGCCTTCGGCATAGGTCTGCTCCTGAGGGAAGTTCAGTTTCACCTTTCCGTCAGTGACGGTCGCACCGGAGGCTGCCGGATAGAACGCATAGAACTTGTCGCCGGAAACTGACGCACCAGTGAAATCGGCCGCCTTGCCGTCGCCCTTGGCCTTGAGCGTCGTGGCTCCGTCCTTTGAAAACAGGGACACGGCATCACCGCTGAACCATTGGGTCTTTGCCTCGGGAACAGGGTTGTCGAGGACAATGTTCACCTTGATATTCTCTCCGCCCGGAGTGTTCGGGTCGTCCTTCTTGCCTTCAGTATCCTTCTGGCAGGAAACAGCCGCGGCGCACAATGCGATGGCCGCGAGGCTCTTGAAAAATAAATGTTTCATATCAAAAAAGTTAATTAGTGTCATTGCATTTGGTCATTTCATTTCTATCATCATCCAGTTCTCCGGCTTGAGATTCGTGACTCCCGTGAAGGAATCCCTCGTCGTGCCCTTTATGAGTTCGGCGTCGAGGAGAACTGCACCGACGGAATCGCCGAAAGTCGAGAGAGGGACTGAAATCTCGACTATGATGCCCTCGTCGGAACGGCCGTCGTCAGGAGTGCCGAGCACGTTCACGCAGCACTTCACAGGAACGGAAGAAGCCGCGTTCCAGCCCGCCGAGGCGCTGTAGCCGGTGACAACGGATGTCCCGTCCGTCCGCGCAGTAATCTTCACTGCATTTGCAAGGTCGCCGTCCTTAGGGCTCAGATAGACATTGATGTCGTCCCCGGCGCTGATGTAGTCGTCGGCACGCTCGACAAGGATATAGAGGTTTTCGGCGTCATGGGCTGCCCTTATGACAGCCTGGTCCTCGTCCGAGACGCTGCCGAGGAAGAGAGCCTGTTCGGAAGTCCACTCGCCGTTGCTGCCATCGACGGTAACGGAAGTCTCCGGAGCCGTAATCCGGTGGTTCAGATAGAACTTGCCGAATTGGATGCCGCCCGCGGAGGTGTGCATGGCGGCAAGGACCTCGTGCGTGCCTATCACCTCGGTCGCGCCCCAGAATCCCCTGCCGGGGAAGGGCTGAATCCAGTCCGCAGTCCACGAAGAGCCGTTGAACACGCGCCCGTCGCAGCTTCCGAGCTTCATGCTGAAAATGCTGCTGATGTTGCAGGAAATCAGGGTCTCGCCGGAACGGAACTGGCTCACATAGCCGGCCGCGCCCTTGAAGAGGTTGCTCTGCCTGTCCTCCGGGCCGACCTCACCCTCGCCGAGGTGCTTCCACTCGTCCTTTCCATAGACAAGTGACATCCAGTAGCTTGTGTCGCCGCTCGTCGCGCTGGTCTCAAGGCGTGCCTCCATGAATCCGAGGAGGGTGTGCCCGTCGTTCAGCAGGCGTATGGAAGGCATCTGGTCGGTGTAAATCGGGGTGGAGCCGTTGTCGTACTTGTACTGGCGGATGACTTTCCACGGATTGCTCAGTCCGGTCGGGGTCCATGTACGGCCCCTGTCATGAGAGACAATCAGGGATGTCCCCGAGTTCTTGAGGACAGGGTCGGTGTCCGTGAAGTAGCACTGAACCTCACCGGAAGGCAGTTCAAGCAGGTACGGCTCCCATGTCGAACCCTGATAGATGACCTGTTCGTCCGACCAAGTCTCGCCGTTGTCCGTCGAGCGGCGCATCATGATGCCATTGTCGGCGGGGCTGGTACGGTAGGCCTTGTTCGCCCGGAACGCGACGGCAACGAGTATGTCCCCGTTCGAGAGCACCACCGCGTCAGCGGAGGAAAAGCGCCGGTTGTCGGTGGCTCCGGCAGTCGTGGTGACGTCATAAGGGGTGAACACCCTGCGTCCCTGAGTCCACGAAAGTAGGTCATCGGACTTGGTGTAATATATCGTCGAGGCAATCTGGTCCTGCTGATAGAACATTATAAAGCTGCCGTCGGCGCATTTCTTCATTCTCGGATATATGGGCTTCGTACATCCGAGCACCGAGGTCGGGATGGTCTGCTGAAACTCATATATCGGTTCAAGCGTGCTGTGGCTCTCGACACCCCTGTGGGAATCAAGCCCCTCGTCGATGAGGTTGAAGTCGGAGATGCGGTGCACCTTCGTCGTCGGCTTCGTGTCGTCGCCTCCCTGCGCCGTGGTTTTCTGGCAGGCAAGGACGGACATGACCGGAAGGGCCGCAACGACGGCTACGGACAAAACGGATAAAAACATATTCCTTATTTTCATATAATCAGGCATTTCTGTTAAGAAACATGAAAAGAATAAACGCATTCTAATATCCCGGATTCTGGTCCTTGGAGACATCCATTCCCTTGTTGTAGAGGAACTCGTCGTTCGGAATCGGGAACCAGTAGCCGCCGTCCTTCACGACCGTGCCCTTCGCGTCAAGGACATACTCGGCGAGCTTCCCGACGCGCTTGAGGTCGTTGTAGCGCTTGCCCTCGTAGCAGGTCTCGTAGAGCCTTTCCCTGAGCACGAGCTCTATGAACTTATCCGCAGTCGGGTAGTCCGCAAGCTTATAGTCAACCGAAGGGTCCGCCGTCGCTGAAGGCTTTCCGTAGGCGCGTCTGTGAACCTTGTTCAGAGCTTCGAGCGCATCGGAGGTCGGAGCCCCGGCGGCACGGCAGGCGGCCTCGGCGTAGTAGAGCAGGAGGTCGGCGTAGCGGTACATCGGGTAGTCGTTCCCGGCTGCGTCACCGTTGGCCTTGGTCGCGGTGAACTTCTTGTTCATGACCCAGGTCTCCCCGTCGGCCTCGGACTCATAGATGTTGAACGCCTTGCGCAGGTCGGCGTCGTCCCAGCCGGAAATCAGCGGGTTGTCGTAGGTGGCGTATATGCCGTAATAGTTCGAGCCGTTGAAGTACTGGCCTCCGCGATGGTACATGGCCGCGAAGCATGAGCCGTAGGACTTGTCGAAGGAGTCGGAGTACTTGAGGTAGAAGATTTCCTCGGTGCTCGACGCGAGGTCCGGGCTGAAGAGACTGTAGAAGTCGTCCGGGACGCTCACCTCGACGAGGGAGTAGTTCTTCGAGTCAATCACCGCCTTTCCCGCG
>CAVBPI010000096.1:0-6655 GCA_963596955.1 bacterium
GGCAACGGAATAGTCCTGACATGGAAATCCGCCGCACAGAAGGTCGCAGTCCGGAATCTCGGCAGTCGGAACCGCAGCGATGTCCTCATTCGAATGCCCCTCGGCACCGAACTGCCTGCAATATATTATACTCGCGTCCTGACGCTTTGTCGATGGCTCCCATTGGTTGTTCCACACCGTCTTGAAATGGTCGGATGCCCGTTCCAGCCCAATCCTGAACCCTCCGACTCCGGCAAAGAGCTCAACCACACGGATGTCGTCCTCAGCAGTCTCAACCTCCGGAGCATCAAACAGTCCCGGCTGCCGCAGTCTCCCGTGCATGGCTTTGGAATATTCCGCCACAGGCTCGCAAAGCACCTTATCCTCAAATTCAGATTCTTCTATACTATATTTCATTTTCAATTATATTCCTTACATAATTGGCATTGAACCAATAACAATACTTCTTGACTTTTTCTCCGTTCGGACTCATGGTCATGTCCGCAGCGACACGCGCCTTCGGTCGTACATGAAAACACCTGTCATCTCCGATGCTCCAGAAATGCGCCAAGTCTATATGATTGTCCCTCACGCATTTCCTTATGTTCTCCCAGTATTCCCTAGCTGTCATCAAATCATCCTGCGGCATTGTCCAGAACGCGGCTCTTTCAAGCCTGTATTCCGGCTCCAGCTTTCCGTTCGGAAGAGTCAGGAACTTGTCTGTCTCACGATATATGACAAAGAGGAAACGACTCGTAAACAATTCATACAGTCTCGAATCCGTCCACTCTCCGCAGTCATAAACCTCTTGATAATCAATATTTTCAAAGGACATACTTTCTTTTACGACACCCGTGCGTCCGACACGTATCGTCTTCATTGTCAATCCTGACTTTATGAACTCCTCACTTCTGTTCACATTGCTTACCGACGCATTTCCAGCTATATGGTTGGCAAGAATGAAATATTTGGACTTTGAAAGAATCGGATTTATTCCGAGCATCTCGCTCATTTCTCCATATCTTTTCCCGTAATAGGGAGCAAAACGGGCGATGAGCACGGCATCGACGGTTCCGGATTTAAGTTCCTCAACGGAAAACATCTGTTCAAGACCGGTCTCGTGGACATCATAGTTGCAGTATGCCCCGTCACGGCTGTTCTTCTTCACCTCGTCCAGCACTATCCGCATATAAGCGGTCTTCAGACTCCAGGCCCTGCGCGGCGCCCCAACCGTACTGTTGTGCTGCGCCATCAATGAGTCGCCCTTCTGTCCCTTACGGCAAGCGCCGAGATACATGGTGTCGCCTTCCGACAATGTATGAGCCTGCCCGGAACGTATCTTCGCGATTATCGTCTCATAATCCTGCCTGATAATCAGCAAATCCTTTTCCGGAATCTTCCACAGGACGGCAAAAAGAAACTCCAGGTCAAGTTTCGGCACATCCTTCCGATGCAGATAGAACAGAATCAGCATTACGAGACATTTACGATAAAAATGCGATTCTTCAAAGGACTTGTTCCAATCCTCAGAGTAGTTTATCATGCTGCACACAAGCCGTTCCTTCACAAGCAAGTCCCCCGCAGACGATTTCTTCAGCGGGGTGCACTTCAGCTCCGCATTCACGAATGCAAAATCGGCTTCCTGCCGGCTGTTCACGTCGTAGCGGAAATACAGCTCTTCGACGAGCTGCCCGAGCCCTCCCTTTCCCGCATAATCTGACGCCTCGGGCGCGAAATCCCTCAGGCATCTGTGAATCAAATGCTTGCTGTAATCGAATATCGAGAGTATATCCTTTTCGTCGTACGGCAGTGTCGCCATCTTCAAATATTATTGTTCCATCGGCAAAGATAGCGATTGTCACGCAAAATACGAAAAAGAAACAGTCCGATTTCCTCTCGGACAGTCCTAAGAAACATGAAAAGAATAAACTGCTTCAGATTTATCAATTATTTTCGAGTATAGATTTCTTTTGGAAGAAGGAGTGTACTGGACGTACACGACTGATGAGAAAATAAATATAGACCGAAAAGAATGAGAAAGATGATGCAGGTTATTTTTTGAATGTTTCTAAGTTCAGTTCAGAAGTATGAAGCCGGCCCAGTAGAAGGGTTCGGGGAATTTGGTGCGGAGGGTCGTGCGGGCGCGGCGGAAGGCTTCAGGGACGGTGCAGTGACCGGAGGCGAGGGCGGAGTAGAACTCGTGCATGAAGAGGGACGAGGCGCGGTCGCCGGATTCCCAGAGGTTCATCAGAATGTAGCGCACGCCTGACTTTCGGAACGCGCGCTGCAGGCCATAGATGCCTTCAGGGGTGGTCTGTCCCTGCCCGGTGTCGCAGGCTGAAAGGCAGACGAGAGAGGTACCGGAGAGGTCGAGGGCGGCGATTTCGGAGGCCGTCAGGAGTTCTCCCCCGGACATCACGAGGCCGGAGCGGTCCATCGCGCTGCCGTAGGTGTTTTGTGCGGCGGAAGCATCAGGGGCATACCAGAAGCCGTGGGTCACGAGATGGATTATGTCCGGGGAGTTGCCGTTGAGGGCGCGGAATGCGGCTGCAGTGCCGTCGTGCCCGGAATATATGCTTGCCGAGGTACGGCGGCCGAGAGTTCGGGATATGTCACGGATTTCAGAGGAGGTCGCTGGAAGAGGAGGCTGCCCACCGGTTCCATAATCAAGCCCGCCGAACAGGGCAGCGGAAATACGGTGTGCGGTGAACTTGCCTGCGCGACCGGGTCTGCTTCCACTGCAGGATTTGCTTTCGCTGCAGGACTTGCTTCCGCTGCCGGACTTGCCGGCTTCTGAAACGGCATCGCCAAAGGCTCCCGAACCGGAGTTTCCTTGACAAATATCTACAACATCCCTCGCCGACGACAGGCGCACCACATTGAACGCGTCACCGAGCAGCCGTCCGTCAGTGAGAGTGAAAGACTCGAAGGGCAGCAGGTGGAATGCTCCTGAAGGCACGACATAGACATTTCCGTCCTGTGCGCGGTTCTTTGGAAGGAGGTCGGCAAGTGCGGCCGCAAACTCCATCGCCGCTGGCGAATCCGTCATGCGCCATACTTCCGCAGGGCCGTCCTCTAAAAGCGCGTCGGGAACCGAAGAGTTGCAGAGATATGCGAGCTTGGCATACGGAGAATCGGGAGTGATTATATATGCGCAGTACTTGTGCGTGCCGTCGGACGAATTGAAGTCCGTCATATCCAAAATCACATCACCCTTAGCAAGCGAAGCCCTCACGGCGGATGCATTCTCTTTCAAGAATGCGCCCACATCACCGTAGGAGGCACACTGTGCGGCCAGACGGGAGTCCGCTACAGCCAACTGCCGGGCAGTTTCGGTAAGGACTGAAGCATCGGCGCAACCCACGCGCTCAAGTTCCGAGAGCCGACGCTGAAGGTCGCTTATTTCAGAATACAGCATCCTGTCCTCCTCAGTTCCGTCACGCCGGACAATCTCCGAGGCTCCGCGTTCCGATGCGAGCAGCAGCCCCTTTGCCATCAGAAGCGCATCCCATGAACTTTCAGTGAAAGCGTCGCATTCATGCCCTGCCCTAAGCCCGAACGCGGACATCCTGAAGGCAATGTCCAGCATCTCGGACAGGCAGGCGCCGCGGGCTTCTCCCGGAAGAAAGCGCAGCCGTTCCGCAATGCGCGAAGTAAGCCGCCGTTCCACATCCATATAGTCCCGGCTGCCGCCCTCGATGTCGCCGGCGACAGCCTTCATGTTGGCCAGATGGCAAAGAGCCTGCACAGTCATGTCAGACGATTCTCCATAGACTTTCCGGCACCAGTCGAAACGCTCCGAATAAAGACGCAGACCGCCGGCATAATCACCAGACTGATAGAGCGCTCCTGCAAGAACAGACCGTACTCTCATCCTTTCCGGCCATGTGTCCTCGCCGCAAAGGGCAAGGGCAGAATCCGCCGCCTCATAAAGCCGTGCCGCCTCGCCCCATTTTCCGAATCTTCCGCGCATCATTGCCCGTAATTGGAGATGGCGGGCGGCCATAATCATATCCCTGTCACACAATGACATGGAATCGGAGGCAGCAAGGCAGCGAACCGTGTCCCCGGATTTCTGATAAACCTCCGCGATGTTGAAATATTCCAGCCCGACATCACTGACTTCCAGCGTTAATTCTGCCATTTTCAGCATTCTTCGGCTATATTTCAAGGCGTCGTCATATTCTTTCGTCTCAATGCTCAAGGCACGCAGTTTCCGCAGGGTATCATAGATTTCATCGTAATCAGTGTCTCTTGTGACTCCGGAATCAAATTCACCGAGGATTTCGGAATACAAGGCTTTCGCCCGCACAGGATTGCCTCCGCGTTCAGACTCGTCAGCAAGCAGTTTTCTGCACGAACGTCTGATGAGAGGACTCTCTGTGGCACGCAGAAGCGAATCGACGCGGGCAATCAGTTCCGGAATCAGGTCGTCCATTCCATGCTTCCCGTATATGCGCAGGCGTTCCCTTGTCACATCGAGCATCTCCTTTTCCATTGTGCCGTCAATCAGCGAGTCCGCTGCATCAAGGCGCGAAAGCGCACCGGCAATATCGCCGCAATACTCCTGAATGAAGCACAGCTGGGTGAGGCACAGCACTGCCGTTGCCCGATCGCCGGCACGGGACATCCAGTAGAGGGACTGCTCGAAACTGTTCACCGAATCGGAGTAACGGTCAGCCTTGAGCTCGTCAGTTCCCTGACTCAGAAATTTCAGTCCCAGATTCAGGCACTGTGCCTTGGAGAATGCCGTGGTGTCGGAAACCGCGCAAGATAGTGTCGGTAAGGATGCCGCGCTCATGCTGCCGATGCTCCCGAAAATCAGGACAAGACCGGCAATTAAGGTCGAAAGTTTCATTTCTTGACTTTGTTTTCCAGTTCGTCAATCCGGGCAATCACGTCGTCAATCAGCATTCTCTCGTACTCTGCACGGGCCTTGAGGCTGTCAATCCGTTCGGCCGCAAGGCTGACTTCGCCGGAGGAAATCAGGGAATCAATCTGCCGCAGAGCCGTCTCATACGACGTTCCGCCACGAAGCGCCGGCTCCGAAGCGACAGGACTTTTCGGGCTTATGAAAACCGTCGTCACAAAAAACATGACGAGCGCCGCGGCGCATGATGCAGTCAGCACGCTCCATGCGACAACCTTCCGATGGCGGGAACGGGTCTTAATGCTTCCATCCCAGCCGTTCATAATCGCCCGTTTTCCCGCGACATCACGCACGGCCGCTGCTATTTCCCTATCGAGAGCAGCGTCATCTATCTGTGTATCATTCATATCCTTATTCATTTTTCATAATCAGATACCTGCTGTCCGGAACGTATCGCCCACACGAGCCTTGAGCAGCGCGAGGCATTTGGACTTTCCGGTCTTGAGTCCGTTGTAGGACTGGTTCTCGGCACGCTTGGCAAGGATTTCCTCAAGGCTCATGTTCTTGTAGTAGAACATCGTGAGAATTTCCCGACAACGGTGCGGAAGAGCCATGAAGGACTGACGCACAATCTGTTCGCGCATAAGTTCCGGAGACTTGTCCCACCACATCGGGTCTTCCTCGGTATGCTCGGACCATTCCTTTATTGCCTCGACACTCCCCTTTTCGCGCAGCCGTTCAAGGTAGAGGTTGCGCACAATCCGCATGAAATAGCCGGACAGTTCCGGAATCTCCGCGATGATGCCGCTCCGCCGGGCCGCTACAACCTTTCCGTCAGCAACATATATGCTCCCGGCCTCTATCTTTTCCCATAGTATAACGAACGCATCCTGAAAAATGTCGTCCTTCTCGTCGGAATCGATGTTGCCGTAATTAGCGGTGCCGCGGTCGAACAGGCTGCGGCATTTCCGATAAAAATGCATCTGGATGTCCTCGGTTCCGGAATGTACGCCCCGGACATATTCGATGTCAGAATATTTTTTCCAAATCAGTCTCATAGTTCAATTCTTTTGTCGGAAGCCATTGCGTCAGTGGTCATTATCGGCAACCTTCCTGTCGGACGGCTTCACGAATATGTCCGAAAATCTGCGGCAGTCGGTCTCCCCCGTCATGACAGGAGTCTGAGGCAGACGGGAACGGAAGCCTTTCCTATTGTAAAATTCGTTGAGCCGGGCAAGCAGTTCATCGTTTTCAAGTCCGTGGAGTTCCGCGGCGAGCGTGCACAGAGCCGAGGAAAGCCGTCCCGAACCATCGGGAAGTTCCTGATTCAGCTGATAGTCCCGGCAGGCGGAAAGAGTCAGCCATCGCTCCCGACGGGCTGCGGTTCTGCGCCTGCCAGACGAGGGGATGACAAACTCGTCGTATGCACCTCGCACGACGGCGTTCTGCTCCGTGCGGCGCGTGGAGTCCCCTGCATGACAGGCATCGACGGAAACGGCAATCATCCCGTCCTCGCCTATCCTTTCGCGCACCGAAGTGAGCAGAAGATTGATTTCATCGTCAACCAAGTGTCGTTCTCCACGGTCACGAGGGCAGTATTTCCTATAGGCATCGTAGGGAATCCAAGACTCGTCCCAGCCGTCGCTCTCGTCACCATCGACATCCGTCACCAACTGCCCGTGTCCGGAAAAATGCACATAGACCGTGTCCCCCGTTTCACAGCGTCCGGCGAGAAGTTCAAACTGCGCGACAATCGCAGCCTTGGTCGCCTCCCGCCCGACCAGCACGGAGATGTCCACGAAGCCG
>CAVBPI010000096.1:6665-8302 GCA_963596955.1 bacterium
CGTTTTCCCGCAGCATCCCGGCAACCGCCACGGCATCCCTGTCCCCGTGAATACGCGCCCATGCCGGATCCTCATATTCCCCGATTCCGATTACAAGCGCACGCCTCGTCCCCGCAAAAGAGCAAAGGCACAAGGCGTTAAGAAACAATATTACTGCTATCTTCTTCAATACCGTCAGGCTATTCCGCTGCAAATTTAACGATTTTTCAGCAAAAATCCGTCAGTCCAGCCACTTGCTGTAGTTGCTGAATGCCGAAGCGAACATTCTCGACTCCTCCAGATGTTCCCGGCTCTCTTTCTTCGACAGAATCATGCAGACGATGCCATAGTCATGCTCCCCTTCCGTCCACATTCCGGCGAAACTGTGGCAATACACAGGCTTAGCAGGTAAACGCCCGCGGTCAATTTCCTGCCGCGAGATTCCGAGGCTTCCGACAAGGCCGCTGTCCTCCCCGAAGGCGGTCATGGAACTTCTCGCAGGAAACGGCGTGGCGGAAAGACGGGATTCAGAAGACCCAGTCCCGGAGGACGAAGACTCGACGGCTGCCTCTGAAGACTTGACATCCGCTGCTCCAGCCGGCTCGTCTTTAAGCAGCCGCGGCGCGACCATCTTCCCGTCGTTCACGCTGCGGCTCAGGCAGGCAAGCAGCTGCACCGGGGAGACTTGCATGGAATCGCCGCCGACAGCCTGATAGCGGCCGTCAATAGCGTTGAGTTCCGCGATGACCTCGGGCGACATATATTTCCGCGCGAAATGCGGAGCGGGGTCATAGCGGAAACCCAAAGCAAAGTTGTAATCCGCCGAAAAGTGATTCGGCCTGTCCTTCAGGAGGTTTATCATAACCTTGACATCACCGCCGCGCAAATCCCCGACGACCATGCAGGCCCCTATGACATCGTCACAGCGGGCAAGTTCGGCATATCCGTTACGCAGCATACCGTCCGCCACCGACTGCCACCTGGAGTCCAGCGTCGTGACGATGTCCTCCCCAAAAAGAAGCTGCAAATAGTTGTCGCCGATGATGCCGACTCCGCTTCCGGTGGTCTCCCGATAATAGCCGAACACCCTGCGTCCGACATCGCCGTTCGGATAGGTGGCGATTCTGCGCGGCTCCGCGACTCCGCCCTCGAAGTTCCCCGCGCCCATCAGCGGAAGCCCCTCCAGCATCATCTTTTCAAGCGGGCAGAGGTTCTTCGCAATCGGCTGGTAGCGCCGACGAAACTTGCGTCCGTTCTCAAGATATGCCCGCCACTGTCCCTGCGTCCTGCAAGGCAGCACATCGGCGAGCCGCCGTGCCAGTTCAGGAGCAGCCTTGTTCCACTTTTCATCTCCGGCAGCACAAGCGTCAAAGTACAGGTCATACCGATTCTCAATGCAGGCCAGCACCCGACCATTGCAGTCCAGCACACGCCCGCCATAGCTTTTGTAGGTCGCCCTCTCCATCATCTCCTGACACACCGGAGCCGCAGCCCTCTCGCGCCATCGCTGCCTGACCGCGGACATTCTGGGAGATGGGCTGAACGCGATGTAGAGCGCAGAACTGACGGTGAGTAGCAGAGCCGCGGTGCCGATGCTTAATAATGTGATTTTTGCCCATCGGGGCAGTTGGATTTTTGGCATAATTATCTTATCACCC
>CAVBPI010000097.1:0-1644 GCA_963596955.1 bacterium
GTTGTACTCGATGGAGGAAATGAGCCCCTGCTCGAACTTGCGGGAGTTGAGGCGGTAGGCCTCTTCCTGGGCATCGGCGCGGCGCTCCGCCTGAAGCAGAGCCGACTCGGCGCCGTCGCGGTCGCTCACTGCACGGCGGACTTCGGACTCGACGTCACGGAGCGACTTGTCATACTCGATTTCGGCGCGGCGGTACTCGTTGCGGCGTTTGGAGAGTTTCGTGAACTTGCTCAAACGGTCGTAAATCGGGATGCTGAGCGAGAGCTGGAGATATTCTCCGCCGTTGTTGGTGAACTGGCTCCAGTATGGGGTCGGGGTGTAGCCGGACTGTCCGGGATAGGTGTAGTAGCTCGTGGACCAGCCGCCATAGAGACCGAGGGTCGGCAGGAACTGCCACTTGGCGGTGCGCAGGGCATATTTCGCGTTGTCGAGAGCCCCTTTGGCGACAAGAACCGACGGCATAGACGCACGCGCCTTCGCGATGAGTACATCGACTGAAAGGCTGTCGGAATTTCCCCGGGCAATCGAATCGCCCGAAAGTGCAGAAGAGTTTCCATAAGGATGTGAGCCTTCGTAAAACGCTGCGCCGTCGAAAGTTCCGGCATCCAAAGAATTGAGGGCGGTGTCAATCACAAGTTCCTCACCCACAGGCCAGAGCATCACGTCTTCGAGGGTTATCTTCGCGTCCGTCAGACTGTTGCGCGCCGAAACAAGTTCATATTCCCTGTCCGCGAGATCGGCTTCCATCTGCACCACGTCCGCATGGCCCTTCACTCCGAGTTCTTCCTGACGTGAGGCAAGCGTGAGCGCGGACTGAGCGTTCTCGACCTGCTCGGCGAGTATGTTCACGAGTTCGGTGTAGTAGAGCACATTGAAATAGGCCTCCATCGTGGCGAGGCAGACCTTGTCCTCTTCCTGCCGCTCCCGAGTGAGCCCCATCGAGAGCGAAGTCTTGGCAATCTTTATGTTGTTGAGCGCGGAGAATCCGTCGAACAGCGTTATCCCGGCGGACACAGACCAGCCGTTGTTCAGGGAAGTGGTTGTCACATAAGTGTTTGTCTCCGGGTCAATGGAGCGTCCCCAGCGGTAGTAGCCGTAGGTGGAGGCCTCGACGGAAGGGGTGAAGGCCGTGAGTATGGCGTCGCGTCTGTCAAGCCTCGCGTCCCCAACTTTAGTCCGCTGAACCTGCACCTGCGCCGCATTCTCCACCGCATATTCCATGCAGTCCCTCAGCGACATCGCCTCCTGCCCCGACACAGTTTCCGACGCGCCGTCAAAACTGATGGAATCAGCCGACGCGGCCTCCTGCCCCCTCATGTCCAAGGGCAGGGCAAGCATCGCGAGAGCCGTAAATATAAGAGATGTCTTAATCATATTCACACATTTTGTCCATGAATACGAACACCTCCCGTGCCATACAACGCAATTAAATATATATCAATGAATTAGTTCCTCAGCGTCAGCATATCCATGTAAAGAAACTTTACACTGCTGTAAAGAATCTTGACAAATGTCAAAGAGTGCTGAAATCATGAAATCATGAAATCATGAAAGATGATTATATTCGGGAATCTCACTAATCTGCAAAATTTCACAAATTATGAGGATTTCCGGAAAATCAGCAAAATAAATCGTGAGGATTTC
>CAVBPI010000097.1:1654-8296 GCA_963596955.1 bacterium
GAAAAACAGGAAAATAAATTTGGGGGAGATAATATTTCGCGTTATTTTTGCATCGTGTATTATAAAGGAAGCCATAATGGAAAGGATATTCAAGAGAAAAATGTACGACAGGCTGTTGGAGTGGAAAAAGCGTGATGAGGGAAAGACCGCTGTCCTCGTACAAGGTGCAAGGCGAATCGGGAAATCCACGATTGTGGAAGAATTTGCGAAAAAGGAATATGAATCATATATCCTCATCGATTTCAGCAAATGCCCGAAAGAGGTGAAAGAATTGTTCGAGGACATTTCCGACCTCAACTACATATTTCTCAGGCTACAGCTTATCTATGGAGTCCAACTCGTTACACGAAAATCATTGATAATCTTCGACGAGGTCCAGTTTCTTCCGCTCGCCCGGCAGGCCATAAAGTCGCTCGTCGCCGACCATAGGTATGACTATGTCGAAACAGGTTCACTCATATCAATCCGAAAGAATGTCTCGGGAATATTGATTCCGAGTGAAGAGAGAAGGATGGATATGTACCCCATGGACTTTGAAGAATTTCGATGGGCTCTCGGAGATACGGCGACCATTCCGCTGCTGCGGTCATTATGGGAGCATCCGCAGCCTCTGCAGCAGGCACATCGAAAACTCATGCGAGATTTCAGACTCTATATGCTGGTCGGAGGAATGCCGCAGGCTGTAAACGAATATATCGAGAGCAACAATTTTGCAGCGGTCGATGAAGTCAAACGGACAATTCTCGATTTGTATGACGCTGATTTCATGAAGATTGACCCATCCGGAAAGGCATCCAAAATTTTTTCGGCCATACCGGCCCAGCTCAGTGGCAATGCATCCCGCTATCAGATTTCGAGCGTGATTCATAACGCGGACAGCGCCGACTGTGTCGAACTGATTTCCGAGATGGAGAAGACAATGACCGTCAACATATCGCACCACTCTGACGACCCGAACATAGGTCTCGGAAACACAGAAAATTTGACCCGATATAAGATTTATGCCGGCGACACGGGTCTCTTCACGACTCTCGCATTCAAAGACAAGGCTTTCACAGAGAATATAATCTACGAGAAGCTGCTCAGCGACAAGTTGCCGGCAAATCTCGGATATATGTACGAAAACATCGTGGCGCAGACGCTGACCGCCTCCGGATACAGGCTCTTCTATCACACCTGGCCAACCGCAAGCGGGAAACACTCCTATGAGATTGATTTCCTGCTTTCCAAAGGCTCAAAACTGATTCCGATAGAAGTCAAGTCATCATCATACAAGACGCACGCTTCACTTGATGCTTTCTGCGAGAAATTTTCATCAAGACTGTCAGATTTCAGGTATCTTATCTACACAAAAGACTACGCGAAAGAAGGCTGCGTGACATATCTGCCGACCTACCTGACATTCCTATTGTAAAGGCTTACGAAACGAGCGTTATTTCGCAGGTCTCGAAGTTTATTTCCCAGCGCCCGGTCGGAGAGGACTGCCAGCCGTATTTCGCGGACATCCTGTCCCACCAGCCCTGAAAGCGGATGGAGGTCTGCCCCATGTCTCTGACAAGCTTTTCATACAGGGCTTCATTTTCAGGCGTGAGCAGCCTGGACAGTTCCTCAAGACCGTTGCGACGCTCAAAAAGAGCCTGAATCTCGTCTCTCTCGGAAGGAGAGACCTTTCCAACTATGGTTCTCATATACATATACAATTCGTTTTATTTTGATTCATAAATCTCCACAGAGTCAATCCACCACATTCCCGCGCCCTCCGTCATCCCCTTGTAGGCGAATGCAATCTGAACGGTCTTCCCTATCCATGCATTCAGAGAAACCGACTTTTCCGTCCATGAATTGTCCGAGGCATTCTCAAGCGCCGGAATCTCAAGTTCCGTCCACGAATCCCCACCGTCCGAGGTTATCATGAGCCGCGCCTGTGCACTGATGTCATGGAAATATCTTGTCACGCTCAAAAATGTCAGTGTCGCGTTGCGCCGACTCGTAAGGTCAATCTCGTCGCTGTAGAGCCATGACTCACAGTCATAGTTGACGCCGTTCTTGTAGCTGCTGCCCTTCATTTCCTGATAGTCGGAGTTCCACATCCAGCAAGTGCCGAGTTCAGCCGAGACGCTAACATCGAGCGTAGAGAACTTTCCGTTGCCGTCGTCAAAATACTCCGTGAAGAAATATTCCCTTTTGTCGGACGAATCGTCGTAGGATGAATATGTGTCATTGCCAGTGAAACAGATGTAGCCGTCCGTCGAGTACCATGCCTTGCCCATAATACTCTCCTGCAAATCGGAATACTTGCTGTCGGTGTATATCGTTGCGGAATATTTCGCGCCGTCACGGAAGCCCGACAAGTCAAAGACCATATCCCCGCCGTCATTCAAGAAAAAGCCCAGCTGATTCAGGCGGGAGGCACCCGAGGTGAGCGTTACAGAGGCGGAGAACCAGTGGCGGTAGAAATTTCGCTCAGGCTCGCTGTAGTAATCGACCGCAAGGGCGTTGAGGAAAGCCCCGCCCTTTATCCCGAAGAGTTCCGAGGTCACGGAATCCGAGTTGCCGACGATTCTCCGGCCGCTTTTGGTCGTAATCTCAGGATATATATCGACAGGCGCGGAGCCGTCGGTACGGAGCGGGCAGTTCAGGCTTACCCCGCCGTCATAGGACGGCAGTTCCGCGACGGCGTGATACTCACCGTTTACAGTGATGCCGGCAGTTTCAATCGCAGAGACATTCGTAAGGTTCAGAAAAACAGTAAGTGAGCAGAGGTACAATCCCTCGTCCGTATCATACCATTCTATGTCAAGAGCCGACGACGCGACTGACACCCCGGCCTCTTCTGCAGTTCGGAAACACGCCGCTTCCGTGCAGGCCATGCCCTCGGAATTGACGGCATAGGCGCGGAACCAGTATTCCGTGCCGGGTTCGAGTCCGCAGATTTCCTTGGAGAACTCCCCCTTGCCCTCATTGGAGAGAACCCGGTTGACATTTTCGTCTCCTGCCTCAAAATTGTGGTCCGCCCAGAAGAATCCCCTGTCCGTGACACGCGAGCCGCCGTCGTCGGTGACTGTCGCGCCAAGAACAGCGCTGGTCATCCTTACCTCCGTCGAAAATGCGGAGGACAGTTCCGGTCCGGAAAGTTCGTCAATATAGACGACTTCTTTCCTGCAAGACACGGAAAGAATTGAAAACAAGGCAATTATAACAACAAATCTTTTCATTTCTCATAGACTTCAAAAGGGTCGAGGTAAGAGGTGGGACTGTCCGGAAGCGAGGCGTTTCTTTCGATATGCGCGAGCACGCACTGCTTGTGCGAGGGAACATTCAACTCGCGGGTCAGTTTTCTGTTGAGCCACACACAGCGGCGGCAGGCGTATGCGTCACAACGGCGGCAGAGCGGTGCATGGTCGAGCCGCAGCAGTTCAGCGTCAGGGATTTCCGGGACTGCGGAGCGGGCAGTCACCTGCGCGTCGGCATGGTCGGAAAGGTTTCCTGAAGAATCCCCGTCATAATAGAACGCCGGGCAGATATAGAATTTTCCGTCAGGACCGATTGTCACGTGCCCGACTCCGGCTTCACAGTGGCGATGGCTCTCCAGACTCTTCCTGTCAGTCAGTACATTGACCTGAAGATGAGCGTCAAGCCCCTGCGCAGCCGCTTTCAGTGCGGCCGAATATGCGTCGAAATCCTCCTGTCCAAAGGCCGGCAGGTCGGAAAACACGAGATTGACTCTACGGCATTTACGCCCCGCGGCCGCGATGAGTGCCGGAATGCGGCTGATGTCTCCTCGCGAAAGCCGCAGGACGATGTTCTTGTCGCGGTTTTCCGGGAGAGCGGCCAAGCCGTCCGCGTCAGTCACCGTGACATCATAGACCCCGTCGAATGTCGCGGACGAAGGGCCGATGAATATATGATTCACAGCATCAAGGGCTTCGAGATATTCCTCCGGCAGCGGACTTTCTCCAACGAGGACGGACATCGCGAGGGCGTTGCTCTGCGCGAAATATATCGCTTCGCGCAATGTCTCCAGCGGCATGAGCGCGGAATTCCCCTCCGGCACGGAATAGTGACAGAAGGAGCGTGCGGAAGAATCGAGTATGACAATCAGATGGTGCAGCATATCCCAGTTCGTTTGTTCCGGCAGCGCTCAAGCGTCTCCTTTGTCTCGACACGCGCCAGACGGCTCCAGTAATAGTTGTTCGCACGGACTCTTGCCTTGTGCATACGGCAGATGGCGGTGGCTCTCCTGTAAATCGTCGGCGTGTCCGCGGCGTCGTAGTTCTCGCCCTGACACCATGCGCAACCGCTTGCCACCTCGCACTCGATGCATTTCCGCGGACTCTGCGTCAGGCGGTCGAGCAGGAGGAAAGGACGGAGGAGGTCGGTGTCGATGCCGTCACGGACATTCCCGATGATTATAGGCTCCCGGTTGCGGAGGGAATAGGCGGCGAAGCGCGTGCAGGGGTAGAAATTGCCTGCGGCATCGACGGAAAGCATCATTCCCGCACCGCACCAGTTCTGGGTCTCGGTCTCCGAATCCATCGGCCGGCCGATTTCGGACGAAAAGAACGAGCAGGAATGATCCGTATAGAGCCTCCGGTCAATGATTTCGTCGGCGAGCGCAACAAGCTGCCGTTCAAAGACGGCATCGTCGCCCTCTTTCCAGACATCCTCAAATACGCAGTTGATATTGACCGTGCGTATTCCGAGTTCGTAGAGGTGGAGAACGCTCTCCTTTATAAAAGGAAGGTCCGGCCTGCTGACCGTTACCTTGGTTCCGGCCTCGGGAAACTGTTCAAGCCACAGAGGGATGTTGCGGACAACATCGTCGTAGGAGCCGCGGCCGCTGCCCTTATAGACTCTGTTCATGTCATGCTTGAGCCGCGTTCCGTCTATGGTTATGCCTATGGAAAGGTGACTTTTGTTCTTGGCGATGAACTCCTGCACGGACGGGTCGCCGTAGTTGATGCCGTTGGTGGAAAAACTGAACCGGTAGGAATTGAACCACGGGTGGTCAAGCTCAAAGAGACGCAGCTTTATATAGTCGCAGATGCGGTCAATCAGAGCGATTTCGATGAACGGTTCTCCTCCTATGAAGTCCCAAACGACGGATGGCTCATTGAACATATCCCTGTTGCCAAGTATATAATCTACTGCTGCCTTGGCCGTCTCGAATGACATCCGCTCCCGGGAGTTTTTCCCGACGAGGTAGCAGTATTTGCAGGCGAGCTGGCAGTCCTTCGTGACGATGAAGGTTATGTTCTTGGCTCTGCCGCCTTTCCACGGGCGGCTGTTTTCCTTCACTTCCATCGTGCTAATCGCTTGAGGCCACGCATTCGGTCTTGCAGGTGCCGTAGCATCTCACCTTGCAGCTGTTGCTGCACGAATATGTGCATGAACCCCTGTCGCTGCATCCCGACGACTGGGACTTCATGCTGCCCGTGCACCATCCACGGCACGACGACACGCAATAGTCGCTGCAACTGCTCGCGCAGTCTGTCCGACACGTGGTAGAGCACATGGTCGAGCATCCGGCATAGCACTGCTGCGAGCAGCTTGTGCAGCCTCTCCCCGCGGAAGAAGTGCAGTCCCCTTCACAACCGTTCAGGCAGCTGTCGCCACAGCTGTTCGTGCATTCGACGGAGCAGCCTCCGGTGCAGGTCTCGTCACATCCGCCATAGCAGCTTGTCCGGCATCCGTCAGTGCAGCTTTCCCTGCAGGTTGAAGTGCAGTTGCCTCCACAGGCTCCCGTGCACACGGATGAGCACTCCGAACCGCAGTCACTGGCACAGGCCGTCGAACACGAACCCGAACAGGCATCGACACAGCCCATATAGCAGGAGTCATGACAATCGCTCGTCTCGACAACCTCCTTAACGCAGGATTCTGCCGAAACAACGCCGGTCATGACGGCAAGAGTCGGCAGCGCATACCTCGCCAAATCCTTGAGGAATTCCCGCCGTCCACGAATCTTGTCAAATTCGTTTTCCATAGATAATCCTTTATATTCTAGACAAATATAGTCTTATTTTCACAGGAAACAAAATTTGCGTAAAGATTGTGAGGATTTCCGGAAAAATGGGGAAATAAATTTTGAGGAGGCGGGATTTTATTTCTTTTCGGTGACGATGCGGCCGCGGCGGGTCCAGAGGGCGTTGTCCCATTCGGTGACGGCGAGGATGGTGTCGGAGCCGAGGTCGCAGAGGGAGCCCCAGAGGGCGCGGCTGGTGGTCTGGTCTATGGTGAACGGGCGGATTTTCCCGCGCATCTTGCCGGCGAACTTGCCGTCACGGGTCATCTCGTTCAGGGCACAGAGGGTGAACTCCATGGTGGCGTTCTTTGAGCCGGGTTCGGCGGCGCCTTCGGAGCTGAGGTAGGCAAGAACCAAGTAGTTGTCCGTGTGAATCAGGTAGGGCGCTCCGGCGTAGATGCTGTCGCTGTCGATAGGGGTCTGAAGCGGGTTGAAGCGGTAGGCGGAGGTGCTGAGAACCGGCATCTTCCAGTTGTCGGCGACTTCGCTATAGACGATTTTCGGGCGGAAATGCGTATGACCGAGCCCGTTCTCCTCGATGGCGACATAAATCCTGCCGTTCAGCAGCATCGCAACGGGCATACCGTCGCGGCACCTGCTGTTGTAGGAGACGACGC
>CAVBPI010000098.1:0-6184 GCA_963596955.1 bacterium
CTCGCGACCCTCTTCCGGATTAGGTGTAAGAGGAAGCGCATCGCCCTTGTGCCAGGTGCTGTGGAAGTACAATGTGCGGTCGGTGAATCTGTGTGCTTCTGTCCTGACGGAAATCTTTGCGGACACGGCACGACCGGAAATATTTGTCAGCATCAGTTCCGCCGTATGCGCATAGGGCATGACCCACCATGACGTAAAATGCCCTTTTCCGTCCGACTTGAACTGGCGGCACCGGACTTCCGGCGCGCCAAGGCCTCCGGACACGAAATCGGACAAAGGAACGTTCACGCATCGCGTCCCGTCAAACGACGCGGTGAAAACAAGTTCCCGCATAATCTGCGCATAAGGAGCATTATCAGGCACATCAACATCAAAGCGGATTTCCCTCACGGCCCTTTCGCCCTCAGGCAGACGAAGCTTCAGGCTGTCACCGCCGCCGAGCACAGTCCCGGCCGAAGTCCGGCGTCCCCTTGGACGCTTGGCGGCAGACAGTTCCCGTCCCGTTCTGACAATTTTTCCGGAAGCCCTTGCCGCGACTTCCGCCGAGAAACTCTCGATGCGGGTGTCGTCAGGATAGCGCCTGTAATTGAACTGATAATAACGGGGAACATCCGAAAAAGGGTCTTCCAGCGTAACTTTCAGACTCTTGGAATATGGTATCGGTAGAAAGAATGTCTGACCGCCCTTCACACCCTTCTCGTAACTTGTGTGGGTGAGCAGCAAGGGATTGTCGTCAAGCTCCTTAAGGCCGAATTCAGTGAAGTCATAGGCATTCATTGTCCAGCCCGGAGTTTCCGAACCGTCAAAATAGAACCTCATCACCGCTTTCGGAGTGTGGGTCGTAATCCAGATTCTCGTGACGACACCCGGGTGCTGGTCTTCAAACAGAACTTTCTCCACACGACCCGAGACCGTGTCCAGCCTCTCATAGCCGAAGCCGTCAGAGTTGGCGAACCATTCGGGCTCGCCGGGGCGGACAGAAGAACGGTCGTAGCTGCTTGTCTGAAGGCATCTGTAGGCAGTCTCCGGCCATAGGGCAGCGGCGTATGGATTCGTCATCTCAGTCAGAAGAGATTCCAAAGTTATGCCCCTTTCATACAAGCCCCCTTCATACAAGACATTTTCATCCGCATGGCCGCAGGAATTGAATATGCCGAGCAGCGGCATCAAATATAGCAATTTTCTCATAATCAATATGTTTTACGACTATTTACAGTCATTCAGCATATGTCCCGGCATCTCCGTACCAAAACACCGTCCCGCGGACGCTGACATTACCCTGTGCCCATCCGAGCATTTCAAGGTCGAACCTGAGTCTGTGGTCAAAAGGAATCGCATCAAGGTTTCTGGTCCTGTAATGGACATTGTAGCCCTTGAAATCAGAAGCGTCGAGACGCGGCTCGCCGCCGAAAGGTGTATGGAAACGGAAATATCCGCAGAAGCTGTAATAATCCTCAACCCCGGTGCCGAAATGTGAAGGGAAAGACTCGTCATCAACCCAAATCTTCTCGTCTCCCTCTCCCGGCCATTCCGTGAACGGATTGTTGATTGTATATACATCACCAACAAGTATTCCGCGCCCTCCGGAAATATGCCCGAACTTCCAGTCTATGCATGACTGATAGTTTGAGAAATGACACAGCGGAACTCTGTCGTCAAGGTGGCTGAAGGCATGGAAATAGAGCGAGCGGTCATCCCATGAATAAGAAGACACGGAAGCCCTGACGCTCACCGCGACATCCTTGCGGGAGCCGTTTCTTAGAAGAACCGCGGCATTGTCGCGCCACGGCATCTTCCAACGTGCCGTAAACTTTCCCCTTCCGTTCACGGCGAATCTCCAGCTCTTCAGATAGTATCCGCCTTCTCCGGCGCCGAAAAACTCCACGAGAGGAAGTTCGAAGGTGGTGTTGTCGTCAAAGATGCCGCTTATGGTCATGTCCCAGATGCATTTCTGCAGATCGGAGGCATTTTCCGTCGTTATTTCAAGTTCAAGCATATCCATAGCCTTTGCTCCGCCAGGCATATCCATACGGAACTGCTCTCCGGCCTTTATCACCGTCCGCTCCCGGCATTCCTCACCCTCATCAACTACCGGGGAGGCAAGAGCATCGTTAACCTTTGCCACAAGAGCCGCATTGCGGGAAAGCACTTCGGGAGTCAGAGTCTCGACCGAGACGTCATCGGGATAGCGGCGGTAGTTTATGTGATAGTATCTTGAGACGGTGATGGGTTCGGCCAGTTCCTCGATGGTTATCTTGCACCCTTTTGCGTATGAAACTGGTAGATAAAGCGAACTTCCGCGTATCCACTCCGCGTCAGGAAAGACCAGAGAGCGGCCGGGAGCCACGCCCGAGCCGGAAGCGAAATCATTGAGGTCAAACGAGTTCATTTGCCATGTGGGCTCAGAAGAGCCGTCAAGGTAGAACCTCACGATTGTCTTTGGCGAGCCGAAAGAAGTCAGCCATATCCTTGAGATTACTCCCGGATGTCTCTCGTCGAAAATCACCTTTTCCTCGCGTCCGGATTTCACCTCAATCCTCTCATACCCCCAGCCGTCATCGTTCGCGCACCAGTTCGCATCATCCGGAGACACCGACCTGCGGTCATAGCTGCTGGCCTGACGCGAGAAATAACGGATTGACGGGAAACGGGTGGCCATGTCAAAAGAAATCATTTCCTCAAGCAGCGAGCGCCATGTCACGGATGAGGAAGGCGGTTCCTGGTCATCGCTGGCGGTAGTCACGACGGTTCCGTCAAAGACATATTCTCCCTGACGTCCTCCCGCGACATACACCGCATAGTCCTGTCCCGGCTCAAGTTCATCGACGGTCAGCGTCTCTACTGAATTCGGGGTCAGCGAAGTTCCATAGACCATCACATATTTTGCCGCGGGGGTCTTGCCGGTGTCTTTCCGGACAAGACAGGACACGGCGCTGACATTTTGAGAGCCGACGGTGAATGTCAATGAATTTTCGGTCGTGGAGACATCGCTCACAGACACTCTCATGGCAGGTTGTTCCGCATCCTTCACGGAACAGCCTGCCATAAGAAGCAATGATAAACACAATGAAATCTGCATGAATGTACGCATACTACCAGCCAAGATTCTGTACCATATTTTCCGGATTCTTATCAACCTCCCCCTGCACTATAGGGAAGAAATAGTGCTTAGGAGATTCAAAGACACGGTCCTCGCAGACTGTCCTCTTATAGAACTTGTCGTCCTTGAGCGAAGTGCCCTCATAGATGTTCAGGCAATGAATCGCATGATTGTCAGTCTTTTCCGCATCCATCCACCTGCGCACATCAAAGAAGCGATGGTTTTCAAACGCCAGTTCAATGCGCCGTTCGTGCTTTATCTTCCCGCGCATCTGCTCTTTCGTGAGCCCTTCCTCAAGTTCGGGAAGCCCGGCTCTCTCGCGTATGGCATTGACTGCATCATACACCTCATCTACAGGCCCGGCATATTCATTCAAGGCTTCGGCGTAATTGAGATAGAGTTCTCCCACCCGGAAGAATATCCATGTGGTCTTCGATGCGGAGAAAGGATTGGAGGTGTTGGTGATGTTGTTGTGCTTTCTCATCAGATAACCCGTCTTGCAGTAGTCGCTGGAAGCATATTTCTTGCCATCGGCTCCGGAATACCAGAATTCAAGGGCATGACCGTGCTTCCACACCTGTCCGGCGAAATTGATGGAGGCATAGAAACGGGGTTCGCGGTTCACATACATATTGCGCACGCCGGCAGGCCAATATCCGTTAGGACTGGCCGCCGATGTATTTCCGCCTTCCACATATCCCGAGGCAGCGTTGATAATAGGGGTCATGCCGTCGGACTCATATCCGGTAATCGGAGAAAGACCGTTGGACATCTGGTAGGCATCCACAAGTTCCTGAGTGGGATTGAAGATTGACGGACAGCCATAGCTTATCGGGTCGGAACACCACTGATGATGCCAATAGTCACCGAGATTAAGAGCCCATACGACCTCGTCGTTCCAGTTTTCGACAAAGATTTCCTCATAGTTGTCTTTCGGATCCTTAGTAGCGCTGTAATGCAGCTGCAATCCGGAAGAAAGAGCCTCGTCCAAAGCCGCACGCGATGCATCGGCGGCCTTCTTCCACTTGCCGGCATCATATTCAGCAGGAAACAGCGGATTACCGGAAATAGGGTCAGTAAGAGATGAGAACTCTGTCGAACCGTTGTATAGAGGACTTGCGGCATATAGCAGAAGTCTCGACTTGAGGGCAAGAGCCGCAGCCTTTACCGGGCGGCCGTACTCGCTCTTCGGACGATTCGCCGGCAGCAGCTCCGCCGCCATGTCACAGTCAGCGTCCATCGCGGCGACACTTTCCTCGACACTTTTCCTGACAATGAGGTTCCAGTCCTCATCCGGCAATATGACCCTATCGACAATCGGAATCGGGCCATATACCCGGAAATTCATGAAATGATAGAACGCACGGAGAAAATAGGCCTCTCCCTTCAGGGAATTGAGGTCATCTTCCGTAAGATTAGGTGTCCTGTCGATGTTTTCGAGAAACACGTTCACTGTCCTGATAGCGCAGTAGTTCTGATACCAGAACGGCACCCTATCGACATTCGACGAGTTCCACGCGCCGGAATTTATCATGTGGGAGTAGGCGCCTCCGAATGCAATCTCCATCTCGTCGCATCCTCCCGTAAAAGGGCTGCGGAAAGCCCCGTCGTCGGCAAAGTTGGCCTCCACCGGCAGCCAAGAATACGAGTTCCACAGCCACTTTCTGGCCCAGTCCGGATTCGTGAACACCTCGTCCTTCGTGAGGTCGTCGTCCGGGGTCTTGTCAAGATAGTCGCACGATACGGCCGAAAGAGCCGTCAGCAGACAAACTGTATATAAAATCTTCTTCATATCCATAATCACTTAAAAATCCACCTGAACACCAAGGTTTATCGTGCGCTGCTGCGGATAGTTTCCTGTTCCACCGTCAACCTCCGGATCGACGAATCCCAGTTTGTCGAAGCAAAGGAGATTGATTCCGTTAAGGAACACTCTGATTCCGGACATATGCAGCCGGTCCATCGCCTTCTGCGGAATACGGTAGCCTATCTCGGCATTCTTCAGCTTCAGATAGCTCGCGTCCCTCATGTACAGGGTGCTCAGCTGGTAGTTGTTGGACGAGTTGCCGTTGATGACGGCCGGATACCTCGCTCCGGTGTTGTCCGCGCCTTCGCGCCAACGATGGTCGTAGTACTCGCGTGACACATTATAGCGCGGATATTCAAGGGAATAAGGCCACATATCCTCGCTCGTGAGGAACAGTGACGTATGCCCTGCTCCCGTGAATCCGAGAGAAACGTCAAAGTTCTTCCATGAGAGCGCGAATCCGAAACCATACATTATTTCCGGTGTCCTGGCATAGCCGATGAATGTCCTGTCGTAGGCATCTATGACACCGTCATTGTTAAGGTCCTTATACTTGACATCACCCGGACGCACTTCCGTCTGGAATGTCTGCTTCGGACTGGAGGCAATCTCCTCCTCGCTCTGGAACAGCCCGAGAGCCACATACCCGAACGGCTGGTCTATCGAATGACCGCGGCTGTTCTGATAGTTGTAGAGAGGAATCGCCGTGTCATCCTCGATTATGGTGTTGCGGGCATATGTCATGTTCGCATAGAAAGACACAAAGAAATCCTTGGACGGCGCGAACTTGTACTCGGCCATCATGTCGAGACCATGATTGTTCACAGCACCGAGGTTCGCGTATGTAGGCGCGTATATTCCCGTCACGATAGGAATCGTTCCTCTCGACAGGAGAATGTCCCGCCGGTCCTCATTGAACCAGTCGAACTGAAGCGTAAGACTTTCCTTGAAAAGACGAAGATCGAATCCGATGTCTGTCTTATAGGATTTTTCCCATGTCACGTTTTCCGCGGCAATCTTTCCCTCGAAGATGCCCTCACGGTAGTCCTGCGTAACTCCGAATATACGTCCCCAGGTGTAATTGACCGTGGATATGTAAAGAAACCTGTCACCGCCAATCTGGTCGTTTCCGACCACGCCATATGAGCCTCTGAGTTTCAGATACACATTGTCCTTTACCAGCGGCTTGAGCCATGGCTCTTCAGTAAGCACCCAGCCGAGCGACGCTGACGGAAAGAATCCGTATCTTTTTCCCGGAGCGAAGTTCTCCGAACCGT
>CAVBPI010000098.1:6194-8264 GCA_963596955.1 bacterium
GAAATTGAACACGGCCATATACCGGTGCGCGAAGTCGTATGTAAGCCTGCCGGCAAGACCCTGCTGACGGTACGGAAGGTTGTTTATCGACGACGATGCAGTGAGATTTTTGTAGTCACGCCTGTTGAACAGCAGCATAGCGGCTACATTATGCCTGTCGGCAAAGGTGCGGGTGTAGTTCACGGACGCATCATAGTAATAGGCCCGGTTCGAGGAATTTGTCGTGCCGTAGCCCATAGTTCCCTGCTCGCGGATGATGTTATAAAGGTCGTTCCCGTCCTCGTCGGTGCCCATATATCTCTTCATCCCGTAGGAAACGAAGCGATTCGCGTAATTCGCATACCACATATCGTAAGAAAACTTCGCCGCCACGGAGAGTCCGGGAGTCACGAGTTCAGACAAGTCCCAGTTAAGGACAGCCGTGCTCTGAACCGTCGAGATGAACTGCTTGGAATAGCCGCTCTGTGTTGTCAGCGCCCAGGGGTTCAGCGTGATTGAAGAGGGGCCGCTGCCCGGAGTCCCGTCGGGGTTCTTCACCGGCATAGAGATGGGCGAGTTCTGCCTGATGGCCGCAAAAATCGTGTTGGAATCGCTTCCCGGATAGGTCTTGTCCTGAAAGACAGCGCCGAGTCCGAGGCTGAACACAAGATTCTTGGCGATGTTCACGTCGGTGTTCAGCCTGAAATTGTAGCGGTCCGACTTGGTATTCGTCGGATAGGCATAAGTAGGGTCTTCCTTAAAAAGTCCGCCCTGGCTCGTGTAGCCGACGTTCATGAAGTAGCGTATTATCTCGTTTCCTCCTGTTATGTTGAGATTGTTCATAGTCTGGTAGGCCAGTTTGTTGAGACACTCGTCAATCCAGTTGACATTCGGATAGAGATAAGGGGAAGAACCTGTCCTGAACTTGGTCAGGTCGTCTTCAGTCCACGGAAGTCCGCCAGTGCCGCCGGTAGCGTGGATCACGGCCTCGTTCATCAGGGACGCGGATTCGTAGCCGTCGATATATTTCGGAAAACGGAGTCCCTGAAGCATGGCGTGCTCTGTTCTGAACGTGACCTTCGGCTTTCCGAGCTTTCCTTTCTTGGTCGTGATGAGTATTACTCCGTTCGCACCCCTCACGCCATAAACCGCCGTCGCCGAGGCATCCTTCAGAATCGTGAAGCTGTCGATTTCCTGCGGATTCACGAGGTTCAGGTCGCGCTCGATGCCATCGACCATAATGAGAGGGGTCTTGTCCTGCCAGGTCGCCATACCTCTGATGAAGATGCTGGCATAGTCGTTTCCCGGCTCGCCGGTCGATTGACGGGAGATGATGCCGGGCATCGTTCCTCCGAGAACAGTGGAAAGCGTCGCGGCAGGCTTGCTCTCAAGGGTCTTGGGAGCCACGGAAGATATGGCACCTATGACGGAGACCTTCTTCTGCACGCCATATCCCACCACGACAACCTCGTCAAGAGCAACGTCAGCCTGACGAAGGACGACATTCCTGACTGTCTCGCCGTCATTCCATACGTGCTCAACTCTCTGGTAGCCCATGCAGTCGAACAGAACTTTGTCTCCCGCCTTAAGCCCGGAAAGGGTATAAGCGCCCTCGGAATCGGTCATAATGCCCTTGTCCGTACCTTCTATGAACACGGTGGCGCCAATAACCGGCGCGCCGTCTATATCGACCACGAAGCCGTTCAGCCGGCCGTCGGTCTGCGCATGGATTCCCGTCGCCGTCAGGGACAGTACCGCTGACAGCAACATGATTCTGATTCTTGCTGAAAATGATTTCATACCGTAGGGATTACTTTATTTTATAACGCAGGACTCGTCCTTATGAAGGTTGGCAATCTGCTAGTCCGACGCGACATAAATCGCGGTCAACTTCGGATTCGCATCAAGAAATACCTCGTTCATGTTCTTTGAACATCCCCTGAGGTCCAGAGTCGTAAGACTTGTGTTCCATCCATAAAGATTGACCAAAGAAGGAGTGTTGTCGAGTTTCAGCTTTTCAAGCGTCGGGATGTCACGGACCGCGAGCCAGTTAAGCTTTGTCATGCCGGAGAAGTCCAGACTCTTCACTGA
>CAVBPI010000099.1:0-3545 GCA_963596955.1 bacterium
TGCCCTCATCATTAACCTTCTGAATGGCCTGACGTAACTTCTCCTGTATGCATTCTGGGATTGGCTCCGTCCGGTATCTTCGCACCGAATGCCTGCTCCGTATGGCCTCGATAGGCGTGATTTTCTCATCGTTTGCCATAATTCCTTTAATTATCTATAACTTCCCAATGGCCACCTTTATTAGGACCGACTCTTTTAACTACGCCAGTGTCTTGAAGATGTTTCAGATTCGTTGCAATCCAACGGCGGGACACTCTGATTTTCTCTGCTATCTCTGAAAGGGTGACATTAGGATTGCTCTTGATTACATGGATGATTTGTAGTGCAGTTTCTGGTGCACTTTGTAGTGCAGTTTCTGGTGCACTTTGTAGTGTAGTCTTTCGTGAGCCTCGTTTAGAAGCCCGTAGTGAACCATCTTTATGTGCAATGTCTGCAATGACATTCCCCGCAGATTCATGGCACGGGATTGTTATTCTGAAGAAAGTACGGTCTTCGTCTGTCGCAACCGTGGCTCGTGGTGAACCGTTATTCTCTAAAACATTCTGAATGGTAGGAATGCCGGTACTACGTCCTTCTGTCAAATCCAATTCTTTAAGATATTCCCCGAGTCTGCGATTACGATAGCGTTTAGACACAAGAATCTCGCATCTTGAAATATCTGCGGCAGAAATGCTTCTGTCAGGCCCGCCTACATTCTGTATGGTGATTCCTTGAGGTTCTACAGTAATTACCACCGGTTCCCATTCCCGATAATCTCTGTGATAAAGCGAATTTGTTACACTTTCTTCTAATGCTTGATATGGATAAGTGAAGAACTTGTGACTCCTGCTGTTATCCTTTGGCTTTATCACAGTCTGCATGACAAGCATACGATTGAGGTATTCCAATGTTCTGTCAATTATCTGTGTAATGGAACCTTTAATGACCGGCCCTTCATACAGACTATTGGGGTTATTCAATCGGCCTTCCGGGAAATATACGATTTCAACTTGAGTGCGCTTAAAGAATTTGCTTGGATTCTCGCAGAACATCATCGCAGCGACATTCCTGAGCATACGATTTTCTTTTGGACCGACATACAAATCCATTTGCTCCAAAATTTCTTCAAGAGGTTTGCTGTATAGTTCGTTGGCAAGTTTGCTGCCAACCTTAATCAAATATTCTCTCAATAGAAGTGTTGAAATATCTTCAATCTTGATGTCAGGATTGCCGCGTTCGTCAAAGGGGACACGGCTTGCCAATTCACGAAGTTCATCAAGCACTTCGCCTTTAGCGATTATACTGCTTGTGCCGCTGCGAATGTAGAAGTATTCCTTAGTATTACTCTTTGCAGTAACATTTTCCGGGACAGAATACGGTCGATTGATACCGGCCGGACACCAAATGACTAAAACCTGTTTTCCATCAACCTCCTCTACACTTGTGCGAGGCATATAATAAGGCGAAATCTTGTTGTTGTAACCAACCATATCCTTAAGAATACCGTCAATTTTCTCTGTAGGTATTCCTTCGACAGGGCGAATGGCAATTCCTGTTTCCTCGTCAGTATCTACCCCAACTACGATGTAACCGCCTCCGAGGTCACCAAAATCATTCGCAAAGGCGCATATGCTATGATATATGCTTGCCGGGTTCCAACTATTCTTGAACTCAATACGGTTGGATTCTATCTTCTGCTTATTCAGTAAGTCGTTGATGTTTATTGCTAATGCCATATTAACTCCTTAAGTTTCAAGAGCCTTTAACTATGAACAAAAATAGACAAATTATCTCTGAACTCAAAGTTTTTTTTCAAGCCCAATGCGTCAGTAGATTGGGAATCAGCTGTTGAAAAAAGGAAAGAAACATTACTTCTTCCGCCAGCGCTTCAAAAGAGGGAAGTACTCCCGCATCTGGCTGATGTACTGTTCCTTGGTGAGCGGGACGGGCAGTTTCTTGTTCATCTCGTCGATGTATCTGGCGCAGAATGCAATCATGCCTTCCATGGTGCACTGCTGACGGAACTTGCCGTCGCGGTAGCAGAAATGGCAGTAGTCGAAGTTCCTGCTGCCGTCGCTGTCCGTCCCGCAGTCACGATCTTTCTTCAGGGGCATCCCGCAGCTTTGGCAGAACTGCGGAAGCTGGCCCGGGAGCAGATGCTTTTCCTTGGCAGGGAATTTTGCCTCGTATGCTTCGAATTCGTCCGGATTTTCGTCGGCCACGAAATAGCCTTCCGGGGTGTGGTATGTCCCTTCCACGCCGTTGAGGTAGCCCGGAATCAGTTCCTGGGCAAGAAAATACGGCACTTCGCTGTCTTTCGGCTCGCCGTGATAGTGAATTTTCAGCGTGCTTGCCACGACAAAGCCTGCGTGCCTGTAGAAATCAATGTTTCCTTCCATGCACAGCACTCCGATTCCCATTTCCCTCGCCTTGCCGATGGAATAGTTCAGCAGCTTAAGCCCGTATCCCTTTCTCTTATACTCCGGAAGTATGCCGATGGGACCGAATGTCCATGCCGGAATCTCCCGCCCGTCGTCACAGACAATCCGTGCCTTCGAGTACATCACCTGCCCGATGATTTTCCCGTCCTCTTCCATTACAAAGTCAAGTTCCGGAATGAAATCCGGGTTGTTCCTGTACCTGTGCAGCACATAATGTTCTGTGCATCCCGGCCTATATACATTCCAGAATGCCTCCCGTGTCAGATTCTCGACCTCTCTCCGGTCGTCCTCGCGTTCAAGTCTTATGTTCATTGTATTATAAAATATCTTTCATTATTCGTGGGCACCTGCATTCTGTTTGGTGAAACGCAGGCCGGGCACATAGCAGATGCCAAGCAGCAGTGCAAAGCAAGTGGAGGACAGTTCCAGCCACGAGAAATCTTGTAGTAGCAGCACAATTCCCCAGACCGCCCTTCCGAAGAACAGCACAAGCATCGTGACGAACGCGGCTGTCTGAAGAGGAAGCCGCCGGATTGCACCGAGTGCCGACAGTCCATAGCTTCCGGCGAGAAAGAACGCCGCCGCGATGCATATTGTAATCATATATGGCAGCGCGCTGCCGAATGCCGCCACCTCGCTCATGAACCCTTTTATTCCGTAGAGCCTGAACACCGCGTCCAAACAGAACAGACAAGCCAGATGCCCGAGCCCAATTAAAAAATGAAGGACCACGCCCAATTCAACCAATTTTTTCATACTAATTGTGTTTGTCAAATAAAATCTTATTTCCTTTGCGGCTGCAAAGTTATGTCTAAAATCGTGTCCTTGTATGATTTTGAGGTGGACATTGATTGAATCCTATATTATGATAATCAATGAATTGGAGAAATACGATATGGACATTGGAATAAAAATGCACGGCATCGCGAAATGACGGATGACGCTTCCCGATGAAAATGGCGATGCTGAAAAAACATTTCGCTGGAAAGTTATATCTTTGTGCCAAAATAGATTTGTACTATGAATCTGAACAAAATATCTCATGCTTTATCCGTGGCCCTTTTGCTTGTGGCGTGCCAGCCGGGCGGGATAGCTCCTGAGGAAGGGAATGGAAATCATGAGCCG
>CAVBPI010000099.1:3555-5113 GCA_963596955.1 bacterium
GACAGACTGACAATCCTTCCGGTGACGGACTTGAGTATGTCTGGGATTCCTCTGTGATTCCGGAGATTACACTGAGTTTCAGCCTTGAACAGTGGAACAGCCTGCTTGCCAAGTATGATGCGAACAGGAACACGAAGGAATATGTCCATTGTGACGTGACATATCGGAAGGGGAGCGAGGTCTTCGAGATAAAGGATGCCGGAGCACGTCTTCGGGGAAACACGTCGCGTCGCAGGCCTGAGAACGGGAACGGTCAGCATAGGGTGAACGCCGCGGATTGGCAGCACTGCCATTGGGGAATAAATCTTCATAAATATGTGAAGGACAAGAATCATAAGATACATGGAATCAGTAAGATGAATCTCAAGTGGGCCAACGGGGACCCGTCTTATGTCCGCGAAAACTTCTGCTACGACCTGTTTGCGCGCTCCGGCGTCTGGACAATGGGAAAGGCGGGGTACTGCCGTGTCTGGGTGTCGGTCGAAGGTGACGACAAGCCTGCGTATTATGGAGTTTATACGATGATTGAGCCGTATGACGACAAATATGTGAAGCGCAAGGCAGACAAGTTCGGAACGGAATCCGGCAATCTGTGGAAGTGCAGCTACGGTTCCGGAGGTCCTGCCGACCTGAGGTCAACGAACGCGAATTTCGGAGAGGACGACAACTTCCACGACTTCACCTATGAACTGAAGGAGACGGGAAGTGACTATGCCACGGCTCTTGAACAGTTCAAGGACTTCATACTCAAACTGAACGGCAAGGGAGACGAGAGTTTCAGGACATGGATTCGGGAAGTCTGTGACGTGGAACTGCTGCTGCGGACATATGCCGTGAATGTAGCCGTGGGGATGTGGGACGACCATTGGAACAACGGAAACAACTACTACCTCTATTTCAACTCGCAGGACAAGTTCAACTACAAGGTCTATTTCCTTCCGTTCGACTACGACAACACCCTCGGAACCAGCAACACTTACGACCCGGCGAAGCAGAATCCTCTTCAGTGGGGAAATATGGGCAAGCTGATGTCCCGCATGATGGCTATTCCGGAGTTTCGGGAGATATATGTCTCTGAACTCAAGCGTCTCGTGGCACCGGGGAACGGACTTATGGACTTTGATTCCGCGACGGGGCGAATCCGTGAGTGGCAGGAGAGAATAAGGGAATATGTGCCCAACGACACCGGTCAGGATATGGAAATCCGCGATGAACCCGCCTCGTGGAGCAATGTGAAATACCGCCTGCTCGGAACTTCAAACAATTACTTCACAGAGAAAATCCGCACAATAAACAATCTGTAGAATGCGCGGATTTGGCGCGGATTTACATTGGGGCGGGGAAATCTGACCAATGTACGAAAAGGCGGCGTGGTGTATGAAATATGTATTCTCCGCTTTTTCGTACATTGCCGGGACATTTCGTATATATGTGTGAAAATCTCTTGAATATCAGGAGGTTTCATCCGAACTTTGCGTTCTCGATATGAATTGTGGACAAATGAGAGCGAAGTTTATTTTTATTGTGATTGTTATGCTTGCCCTGAGCGGATGCGGGC
>CAVBPI010000099.1:5123-8229 GCA_963596955.1 bacterium
GCGTGGAGACCGGAGACAGGGCGGCGGGCACGCTTCCGAGACGGGCGCGGGCGTGCTGCGGAATGACATTGACTGCAGCAACGGGATTTATTTCTGGAAATCCGTCTTTAAACTTAACGGCTATGAGGAGGCATTTCTGAAAACCCATAAGGTCAAGAGGCTGTATGTCAAAATGTTTGATGTCGCGGCGGAGAAGGATTGGGATACGGGCGGGAAAGAGGTCGTGCCGGTTGCCACAACCCGCTTCGTTTCTGAAAAACCGGTGGATGTCAGCATAATCCCCGCGGTCTATATCACACTTGAGGCCTTGAGGCTTTCCAGAGGGAAGGAGCCGGAACTTGCAAAGAACATTGTTGACAGGGTGTTGGCCATGGTGTCATACAACGACCTTGGCCCGATTGAGGCAATCCAGCTCGACTGCGACTGGACCGGAAGTACAAGGAACAGCTATTTCACCCTGTGCCGGGAGGTCAGGAAGCTCATCTCCGGGAAGGGCATTCTTCTGAGCGGAACCGTCCGCCTGCATCAGGTCTATGATGACGGCCTGCCGTTCGACAAGTCTGTCCTGATGATATACAATCTCGGCGGAATACGCAGCGCTTCCGTGCGTAACTCAATTCTGGACTATGACACAGTCAGGAAGTTCGTGAACAGGCAGACGGTGCTCAAGGACTTCGACTTTGCCTATCCCACATTCGGCTGGGGCGTCTGGTTTCGGGGAAATGAATTTATGGGACTGCTGCGCACGACTGACTTTACGGACAGGGAATCATTCGAGCCATGCGATGGCGGCTCGGTGAAGGTGCTGAAGTGTCAGAATATTGAAAACCATGAGATAAGGCCCGGTGATACGATAAGAATTGAGACTTCCGACATCGGGGAAATCCTGAAAGTAAAAGACCGGATAGAGCGTATTCTCGGCAGGGAAGCACACGGCAACATCATCTATCACCTTGATTCACTGAACCTTTCAAAATATGCTGAAAATGAGATTGAAAAAATATATCGTTAGCGTCCTGGTCATGACGCTTCCGGTCGTGAAGGCTGCTGCCTGCGGACCGTTCTGGTGGAGCCCTGCCGATTACATGATGCCGCGAATCTTCGACGCCGATGACCGTTCCGGCGCCGCCGCGGATTCCGATGCCCTGTTCCTGGACTGGCTGGCGCTGACCGGGCGGAGGGACATCAGGACAAGCGACATGAGGGCTGTTGTCAATGACTGGTCCGTCGGCGAAATCAGGCGTATTGCCGGAACGGCTGCATTGTCAAACAGCTTCGCGAGATGGATTCGGGCGGAAAACAGGACTGATGTAGTCAATTATCTTGTCCTCGCCAGAGAGTGCGAACAGACACGCGCGAGGCACAGCTCCCGATGGTACTATCCGAGCAAGGGCGACGAGGTGACGCTCTCCCTTGAAGAAATCCGCGACCTGTGTGTCTCCAAGGCGGCTGAGGGCGGGCAGCTCGCTCCGAGATATGTCTTGCAGGCTCTACGGGCGATGTTCACGCTCAGGGATTACAAGACGATGCTGACATTTTGGAACGGGGTCTCGTCCCTCATTCCTGAAGGTGTCATAAGGGATATGTGCACGGGGTATGTCGCAAGAGGCGAGTTTGAGCTCGGCGACAAGTCGCGGGCGTTGAAATTCTATGCGTCGAACAGAGACTTCTTCTCATTGGAGTTCTGCCTGAAAAGGATGGGAAAGCGCAGTTCGGGAACGGACGTCCTTGAATGGGTCGCGCGGTACTGCCCGGACGACAACTATACGGCGGAGAAACTTCAGCAATGGTTTACGGAACACGTGATGTACGAGCACAGCCGCGGAAGCTGGGCGGAGAGGATGACTGAACAGAGAATCAGCCGTGAGGAGACGGACATGATATGCAGGCTCTGTAACCTTGCCCTTTCCAGTGGAAAATGCGGGAAGAACCCTGCAATGTGGCTGTACTGCAAGGCATTGGCTCTGGACCTTAACGGACGGTGCCGGGAAGCCGTGCGCGTCGGAAGGCAGGCTGATGCTGCGGCCGGGACTGAGTTCATCAAAAACTCCGTAAGGGTGCTGAATATCTACCTCGATGCCAAGACAGCCGTCTATGACTCGGCTTATGAGAGCCGGCTGCTTCGGGACCTCCGTTGGCTGGACCGTATGATTGAGGACAATCTGACTGACGAGATACGCCGTAAAACGAAGGAGGAACCATGGTATCTGACCAATAACATCAGCTGCTATTATTGGAATGATATGCTGAAGAAAATCCTTCTCGGCGAGGTCTGCCCGCGGATGCTTGCCTGCGGGAAAGGGGTGCTGGCGATACGGCTTGCCAATATGGCGGACAACAGGCTTGTCGGGCTGTGCGATGACGGCTCCATGCATAAAAAGCGCAAAACCCCTCTCCAAAGCTGGGAACACTGCTATCTTCGCCCGACATTATTCCCATGCGACAGGGAACTCCGTTATAAGATGTTCAATGAACGGGATTACTGCAATGGCCTTTTCAATCTGATAGAGCATGATGTGAGAATTTCCGACATTCTGAAATATGCGGAATCTGTCGGAAAGGCGTCGAATGCACTCGCCGATTTCCTTGACGCGAGGGGATATGCGAACAAGTCTTATTTTCTGGATGTGACGGGCACGAGGCTGATACTGGAAAGGAAATATTCGCAGGCGGTGAAAGTTCTGGAGCAGGTCCCGTTGGCATACCAGAATTGCCTGAATACGGTGTACTATATGGACCGGGATCCCTTTGAAATTGCGCTCAATGAAAGAGGCAACATATATCCGGACTATAAGCTGAACTTTGCAAAGCGGATGACCGAATATGAGAGGATTGTCCGCGGAAGCTACGATTCTGACGAGAAGGGCGTGGCGAAGGTATATCTCGGCATCGGAACAAAGTCGGCCGTAACTTTCGCGTGGCCGCTCACGCACTATTTGAAGACCTGGTATGAATGTGATGAGGAGCGTCCTGAATATGTGCGGAAGAGCATAAGGCTGGGCAACATGATGATTCTGGACGGACTCGAAATGATTGACGACAAGGAGACAAAGGCTCAGATGCTGCTGCTTCTGGGGCGCAGGCTTGATGTGGTGAAGAACTACCG
>CAVBPI010000100.1:0-3053 GCA_963596955.1 bacterium
GGCTTATGTCATCAACCGTGACCGAAAGCCCGTTCGCGCCCCATGTTCCGAAGAACACGTCAAGCGAAGAGCAGTCGCCGGAGTTGAACTCGACGGAGATTTTTGTCCACTCGTCGGTCTTGAGCGGAGGATTCGCGTCGCAGATTCGCCCGTCGGAGAGACGCACACCGAGGTAGGAACCCGTGCTGCCGGCAACGGAGGACTTCGCCCATCCGCTCACGACATAGTCTGTGTTCTTATGAATGTTTATCGTCTGCACGCAGGCATCTTTCCACACACCGCTTTCGGTGTTGAGCAGCCGGCAGGCAATTTTCCCGCTGTGTGCGTCCCGCGTTGAAGTGGAATTTTCAATGTTGCGCCAAAGCGTCCGGTAGGCTATCGGCTGGTTCGGCTCGTTCTCGAATCCGCCTTCCCAGACCATATTGAATCCGCCTTCGAGTTCGCGGAGCTTCGCGTGCCAGAGATGAATGTGCCAGGTGTCGTAGCCTTTTCCCGACGGAGTGACGGTTGAGACCACATACCACAGGTCGCGTCCGCCGCAGAACCACGGATGGATGTAGGGGCCGTAGCCGTCCTCGGCGATGATTTTCTCCTCCGACCACTCCCCTTCCGGAGCCGCCGCGTCACGATAGACAAGCTTGCGCTGGTTCACGGAAAGATACATCATTATATATCTCCCGTAGTAGCTGTTGTACTGGACGGTCATCTCCGACACGGTTCCGTTCGCCACCGGCACGGCATCAGCCTCGGACGAAGCCCATGAGCCTCCGTCCCAGTAGTGCCACGAAGACTTGTCAAGCACTTTGTCGAATGTTGTCCGCGCAAGATAGACGCTGCCATTTCTTCCGGCGCGGGTACCGAACATATAGAGCATCCCGTCCCGCTTCACGAACGCGGTCTGGACGAAATTCCCGCTGCCGTCCCATTTCACTCCGGAGCGCGTCCATGTTCTGCCGTAGTCATCGGTATAGACTAGTTCGCTGTAGTTTGCAGTCCAGACATCATTGCCATCGACGGCCCATCGGTTCACGCTCATGTAGCTGACATACTGACGGTTACCACCATCATGAGGAACGGACACTCCGGCCAGGGGAATGCAGGTTGTCTCGTGTTCGGCATCACCGGGATATTGCCCCGTCTTGGCACGCGAGACTATGAATTCCATCCTGCTTCCGTCCGAGCCGCGCAGCATATCGTCGTAGTAAAGTCCGTCGGCGAGGTTTCTGTCAGTCGAAAAAGCTATCGCGTTTGACTTCCAGTCCCCGTTGCGGTCGTTGAAGTTGTCCCCGAACATGCACCAGAGCTGACCATTTCCGGCATCCCACATATTTCCGTAGTCGGTGGAGGCCATATTGAACCTCTTCAGCGTAGAGTTCGGATTCGGCAGGCTTTCTCCCTCGGGCGTATTGCCTATGACCCTTGCCACGCACTCGACGTTCACGGCCTCAAGCGAAGCGACCGTCTCGCCGCCCTCCTTTTCAGGAAACTCGTCGTCCGTGTCCGGAGGCATCACCACCGGCTGTTCCGCCCTCGTGCATGAGAGCATCAGAGCCAAAGCTATAAAGACTAAAGATCTTCTTTTCATAATCAACTGAAACTAATTTGCATCAGATTTTTGAGGATAGATTTCTTTTTGAAGAAGGAGTGTACCGGGCGTACACGACTGATGAAAAAAGGAATATAGACCAAAAAGATATGCAAATTACAATGGGTAGCCATCGTTCTGACCGAGTTTAGGGTTAGAGAGCCTTTCAACCTCCGGAATCGGGAAAAGTTCGAGATATTTCTCATTCTTGGGAGTGTGCCCCCACCAGGTACCCGCCGTATAGACTCCGAAGCGAATCAGCTGCTCGCGGCGCATTCCCTCGCCAGTGAACTCCCGTCCGAGCTCATTAAGAAACTCGCCGTACTGCACAGGGACTCCGTCAACCGTCGCCGTTGCCGCAAGCTGTTCCGCCGTAAGGCAGCGACTGGACTCAGGCAGCGACTGGTCGAACGAGCGTTTCCGCACATCGTTCACAATCTCCGCCGCGCCCTCAGCATCACCGCTCCGCAGCAGGCACTCGGCCTTCATCATGAGCGTTTCGCCGAGCCTATATACCACCCAGTCCTGGTCGGTTTCCCATTTCTGACCTATCTTGATTTCGTATTTCCCATACCTGTAGCCGTCGAACTCCTCCGCCGCCGTAGGACTCGCTATGAAATTTATGTGATTGTATGGCACGCCGTTAAGCGAAAGAGGCTCCTTGGTCACATAGTCGTACTGCTGTCCCATAAGATATGAATCCTTATAACGTCTGTCAGTCCACGAGGTGCAGTTGTGGGTGACGGGGTCTTCCTCCGCGTCGAAGGTGTCGGCGACGTAGGAAGGATTGGCACGGAGACCGTTGTAGCCCGCAGAGGCCGCGTTATAGACCGGCTTCCCTGCCCAGTGCATGGTCTTGGCATAGATGCAGTGGAGAATCGGGGATTTCGTCGTCTCATCGTATGGTATCGCGAATATGATTTCCGGTGAACTTTCGTTGTCGAGGCTGAATATATGGGAAAAACTTCCGTCGAGTTCATATTTACCGGAGTTAAGAATCTCGTCGCAGAGGATGACGGTGCTGTCGCGTTTGGAGGCATATTCCGGCCCGAGCCATGACTCCGCGTTGAGATATACTCTCGCGAGCATCTGCTTCGCCGCCCATTTGTTGAACCTGCTGTATGTCCTCTCCTCCGTCAGTTTATCCATATTATCGCGTATCTCACGAACGACGAAGTCATACACCTCCTTCCGAGTCCTGCTTTCGGGCATATATCCCTTCGGAACGTCGTAGGTCGTCTCTATCGGCACGTTTCCATAGAGGGAGAGGAGATGGTAGTAGTAGTGCGCACGGGCAACCTTGATTTCAGCGACGGTGGCCTCGTCGAGCTTAACACCGGCCTCGTCAAGCTGATAGAGCACACGGTTGCAGCATGATGATATTCCATACCACAGATGGTTCCAGACATTGCTGAAATGAGGGTCGTTCACGAACCACCCGAGCTTGTTGAGACGCTGCCAGATACCG
>CAVBPI010000100.1:3200-8219 GCA_963596955.1 bacterium
GATACCGTTGTCGTTCCAGCCACCGTCAGTGTTTATCGGCACCACCCATGCGTCGGTACCCAATTCATAGAGATCCCATACGCTGCGGTCCTCGTTGAACCAGCGCATCTGCCCATAGACAGGCGCAAGCATATATCCCGAATTTTCATCGGCGTTCTTCATAAGCTGGTCCATTGTCATGCTGCTATAGACCACAGGGTCGAGGTTCGTGCAGGCAATGCAGCACATGGACGCCGCAAAAGCTATGATTGTCTTCTTCATAATTCTCAGAATTTAAGGTTGATACCGAATGTGAAAGAGCGGAGGGTCGGGTATTTCTCGTAGGCATCCACTCCAGGCGTGAGTCCTGTGATTGAGACAGCCTCAGGGTCAAGTCCCCGATACTTCGTCATTGTCAGCAGGTTCTGCCCGGCGAAGTAGAGTCTCAGGCTGTCGATGTACCTTATTTTCGGGAAACTGAAGGTGTAGCCGAGGGTAATATTGTCAAGCTTCATGTAGTTTCCGTTCTCAATGTAGCGGTCGCAGTAGGTCGATGGGGCGTAGTTATAGTAGTCTCCGACCTTCTCGAACGCGGATTTCGGAACATTCACGGACGAGAGCCATGCCAGGGTCTCGTATTTCATGCGATACTGGTTCAGAATCTGATAGAGGAACGCTCCGTGCATAGAAAGTGAGAAATCAAGCCCCTTCCAGCGGAGAGTTGTGCTGAGAGCCGCGAACATCTTGGGCATTCCGTTCCCGAGCACAGTCTTCTGATCCTCGCCTGCGGTGGAGTTTTCCGCGCCCTTGATTCTCCATGCGGTTCCGTTGCTCTTTAGCCCGACCGTTTCCCATCCGTAGAAGTTGCCTATTGCCCAGCCTTCCTCAAGACGGTGGGAGTAGGTCTGGACATGGTCGAGCCAGCCGAGGTTGAGATATTCGAGGGTGTATTCGTCGTTGGACAGTTTCTCAAGCCTGTTGCGGTTGTAGGAAATGTTTCCGCCGAGCGTCCATGAAAAGTCCTTTTTCTGGAGTATCACTCCGTTAAGGGAAAGCTCCACGCCGCTGTTGCTGATTGCGCCGACGTTGGCAAGCATGGTGCTCGCGATGTTAGGCGGCATCGGTACGGTGTAGGTGTAGAGAAGATCCTTGGTGTAGCGGTAGTAGCCGTCAATGGAGCCTGAGAGCCGTCCGCCGAGGAACGCGAAATCAAGTCCGACGTTGGCCTCGTGCTTTTCCTCCCACTTGAGGTCGTCGTTGGGATTGTTGGCAGGGATTATTCCGCTGACCCACTGTCCGTTGACGTATGACATGTAGGAGTTGTTGAAGTCATAGAGGGCTATGTACTGATATGGGGCGGAAGGCTCCGTTCCGGTGACGCCGTAGCCGGCACGCAGTTTCAGTTCATCAATCCAGCTGACCGACTTCATCCATTCCTCGTTGGTGATTCTCCAGCCGGCACTCACTGACGGGAACCATCCCCAACGGTTGTTCTTTCCGAACTTGTCGCTGCCCTCGTAGCGTGCGCTGACCATGAGGAGGTAGCGCTCCGCCCAGTTGTAGTTCACCCTGCCGTAAAAGCCGATGAGCTTTCGCTCTGTTTTTTGGCTGGAGAGGCTGGAGAGACCGTTTCTCGTGGATTCTGCCGAGCCTATGTTCCATGCTCCGAAGCCGTCAACCGGGAAATCGAAGGCGTACATCTTCCAGTTCTGGTAAATATATCTGTTCCAGCTGTAGCCGAGTGTCGTGGAAAGCGAGTGACTGCCGAAAGTCTTTGACCAGTCCGCCTGGAGTTCGAGCGTTCTGTCATCCCCATGTCCTCCGGAGAGGGTCGCGCTTCCGTTCTCACTGCCCATCACGGCATTGTAGGCCTTGTGCGTCGAAGTCCACTCATACTCGTTGTAGTCATTCTGGTAGGCTCCGGTGGCACTCAGTTTGAGGTTTTTTACCGGTTCGACGACAATCTTTGCGCTGAGGGCAAGCTGGTTGTACTTGTTCAGACCCTCGTATTCGTTGAGCAGTTCGACAGGGTTCGCCCCGTTGCTGTTCTCGTAGTATGAACCGTCTTCGTTGTAAATCGGCGTCGTCGGATTTCTGAGCACAGCCGTGGAGTAGAGTTCGTCCGCAGCGTTCCCTCGTCTTGCAGCGCGGTCGTTGACATTGAGAATGAATTTCAGACGGTCATCGAACATAGAGTGGTTAATCGAGACCTTGGCAGCAAGGGATTTCTGAAATGAGGTCCTGTAGAGTCCCTGACGGTCGTCGTAAGTGAGGGAAGCAACATAGCCTGTCCGTCCGTTGCCGCCGCGGGCCGAGACATAATGGCTGTGGCTGAACGGAACGCGGGTGATTTCCTTGACCCAGTCAGTCGAACCTCCGAAGTCATTTATTGCGGCAAATTCCGGCTGCTGCCTGCGCGTGCGGAGTTCGTCCGCAGTGTAGCAGTCATTGTCGCGCAGACGCTGATCCACACGGAGTCTCATGTCATATTCGAGAGTCATGGCACCCTCTTTCGGACGGCGTGTGGTTATGAGTATGACTCCGTTGGTTCCCCGTGTTCCGTAAATCGCCGCAGCGGAACCGTCCTTGAGCACGTCGATGCTCTCTATGTCTTCCGGAGCTATGGAATTGAGCGAGCCGCCGACAATGCCGTCAATCACGATGAGCGGGGAGGAGGATGCCGCAAGGGTAGAGATGCCCCGGAGCTGGACGCTTATGTCGCCGGCCGGGTCACCCGTCGTGTTGGAAATTCCAAGTCCGGCGACCTTGCCCTGAAGCAGCTGCATCGGTGAGCTTACCCCGCCCTGCACGAAATCTTCAGATTTGACACGGGTTATGGACGATGTGATTTCTTCCCGCTTGACGGTGCCGTAGCCGATGACAACAAGCTCGTCCATCAGCATCGAGTCCGGTTCAAGTTTCACGTCCATCACAGAGCCGCTGACTTTCTGCGAGAGCGTCTTGAACCCCATGAAGGAATATGAGAGCGTCGAGTTGTCCCAGACCGTGATTTCATATTTTCCGTCTTCGTCGGTATTCACTCCGGTCTTTGTGGTTTCATCGACGACGTATGCTCCGGCGACCGGGGTTCCCATATTGTCGAAGACCGTGCCTCGGACAGTGAAGTTCTGCGCGAAGGCCGTCATACAGGCCATCAGCAGAAATATTATTGATAGTGTTCTTTTCATATCATTTACTTATTCATATTGCCTCTTTTTCATATTGCCTCTCCTGTGCAAAGATTTCTCGACTCGGGGTGACTAAAAAGTCCCGAAGGGACCGCGCTGGAGGCGCGAGATACCCCTAATAGGGGTCGCAGACGTTAGTCTGCGGGGGGGGTAGGAAGTCCGGAGGAGGGGGAGCAAAACACTTTTTGGTCACCCTCACCGCCGTTATTCCGTTACCGCGACGGTGTCGGCATCGCCGTACCAGAAGGAAACCGTGTGGTAGTCGGCCGTGCCCGGATTCCAGCTCAGCATCTCGATGTCGTAGCGGAAGCGTTTCGTGAACGGCACCACGTCGAGGTTACGGGTGCGGAGATAGGCGTTGTAGCCGTGAGAGGAAAGTTCGTCGGCACGCGGCGCACCGCCGTATGGGGTAAGGAAAGGCACCACCGGCGCCCACGAGCAGTTGTAGTAGTCCTCTGTCCCTGTGCCGAAATGGGACGGGAACGTGTCGTCGTCAATCCAGATTTTCTCGTCGCCCTCGCCGTACCAGTCGATGCAGTGGTTGTAGAGATTCAGCAGGTCGCCGCAATAGACTCCCCGTCCGCTGATGGTAGTGAAATTCCAGTCAAGGTTGTCTGAGGAATCATATTGATTGCTTTCCGGAATGCCGTCCTCGGCGTGGCTGCTGCAGTGGAAATACATGGAGTTTTCGGTCCACGAGTATGTCCCTACGGTCACGTCAAGGCTGACGTCCACACTTTCCTTGCCCTCATTTGTAATCTCGATTTTCCCGCTCTCACGGTAAGGCATCACCCAGCGGCACACAGCCTCTCCTTCATGATTGGCGAGCCACCAGCCTTCAACGTCCGGAGCGCCGAAGCCTGCACCGAAGAATTCGGACAGGACCGCGTCGATGCAATTCGTGCCGTCGAAGCTTCCGGCGATGCGAAGACCTTCCATTGCCTGGCCATAGTCGGCATATCCGTCTGTTGCAATCTCTATGTTGCGCACCGCCTGCTGACCGGAAGGAAGTGTCAGCTCAAGCCTCTCGCCCGGAGCAAGCCTCTTTGACGCAGTGACATGGATGCCCTCGGCGTCCGAAGGATGAAGCAGATGTTCGCTCACCTCACGCATCTTCGGGAGAAGGCTCTCCGCCTCGACTTGAGTGTAGGTCCGCACTTTCGTACCCGGAGCATACGCCCTCCAGTTGATGTGGAAGTAGCGCGGGTTGTCGGTCTCGGGAGTCTCCTCCTCGAATGTCACACGGCAGCCTTCAGCGAACGGTATCGGAAGGAAGAAAGTGTTTCCTCCCACGCCGTCCATGTCCTGTTCATAGTGGGTATGAGTGAGCGAAAGCGCTTCCGGGACGTCAAGCGGGAAACGCTTCATGTCGTATGCCGGAACGGTTATCGCAGGCTCATCAGCACCGTCGAAATAGAAGCGCATGGTACCGCGCTTGCCCTTGGTGGTCATCCAGATTCTGTCAATCGCGCCCGGACCGTCCCATTCCATCATAACCTTCTCAACCCTCCCGGCGATGGTGTCAAGCCTCTCATAACCGGTCCAGTCCCTGTTCGCGAACCATCCCGGAGCGTCCGGAGAGACAGAACGCCTGTCGTAGCTGCTGGCCTGCTTCTGAGACCAGACCTGCTCGGGGAAGTATGTCACGGCATCCCTTGAGACCATCTCGTCAAGCAAGGTCTCCATCGTGATTTCCGGTGTCCCGGAACATGATGCCAACATGATGGCGGCAATCAGCGCCGCCGCATATAGATAAATTCTTTTCATTTTGTCAGAAGCGTTAACATTAGCTATGGTAAATTTGCATCAGATTTTTGAGGATAGATTTATTTTTGAAGAAGGAGTGTACCGG
>CAVBPI010000101.1:0-8161 GCA_963596955.1 bacterium
ATTCTCTGGTCGCTGACAATTTCGGGGTGGACTGCTTCCTGTTCCTCGGTGAGGGGAAGGATCAGGAATCCCTGTTGAGACTTGCCTCTCACGTTCGTTCAAAGGGTCTTGCCGCCGCCTTGTATTCCGGACGCACCTCGGTTGAGGACGAGATATTCACTGCCTTTGACTATGTGAAGGTCGGCCCGTACATCGAGTCCTTCGGCCCGCTGAACTCCAAAACCACCAACCAACGCCTCTACAAGGTGACCCATACCACCGTCGGCTATTCCCTTACGGACATCACCTCTCGCTTTTGGCATCGTGGAATTGATCCTAATACGGTTTTAGATTAATGGTTTAATTGTCTAGTATATACATAATTGAATCATGAGTCGCTTCGACAGGCTCAGCGACCATCGCATTCTTGGTCGCTGGCACTTGATAGCGTTAGACGTAGGAGTATAAGAAGCGAAATGGCGATAATATATGGTGGTAGCTGAGCTTGTCGAAGCGACTAAACGATTTACAATACTACTGAAATAATATTCTTGAAATTTTTGTCCTGAGTGGAAGATACGAATTCCGTTTGACAAAAAAAAAGAGGCCGGAGGCCTCTCTGGTGAGAATATTGGAAAAATTATGTGTCAAACTTCCGGGGGGATGAAAAAAGTCTTGCATTTGTCATTCGGAAAAACTATCTTTGAGATTCTGAAAATATTTGTAGTTAGTGTATGAATTTTAGTAAATTCCTTATGGGAGGGGTAGCCTGTGCTGCTCTTTTGTTCCTTTCCGGCTGCAATGACGCGCTGAAGGAGGACAACGGCGGTAAAGAAGAGCCGGAAAAAGTCAAGGTAGAGTTTTCTCAGAATGAAATATCCATCCCTGTAAAGGGAACAGCGACCCTCGAACTCACGGTCACTCCGATAGAGCGTGCCGGTGAGGTGACCGTGGAAGTCGCTGATGAAGAAGTTGTGTCGATTGAGTCCAAGACAGTTTCTGAAACAGCCATTGTTCTCGAACTCAAGGCATTGAGCATCAATCCGACTACTATATTCGCTTTCCACGATGACCTTGATTCCCCGGTGAAATGTGCAATCACGGTTTCTCCGATTGGAGTTGAGAGCATTCTGCTGGACAAGACGGCAGTGGAACTGAAAATTGGTGAGACGGCGACATTGACGCCATCCATTCTTCCCGAGGATGCGACAAGCCCGAGAATCAGCTGGAAATCAGAAGACGAGTCAATCGCTACTGTCGATGGTGGTATCGTGACCGGCATGAAGGAGGGCAAGACGACAGTCACGGCCATTTGTCAGGAAAAGGAAGCTAAGTGTGAGGTTTCCGTCGCTGCAATAAGGGCAACCTCAATCAAACTCATGATTGACGGGACGGAGGCGACACAGAAGCGCGTTTCGGTGAATGAAAAATTCAAAGTAGATGCCGAAATACTTCCGGCGGATGTAAGTTACAAGACGGTTGAATGGTCGGTTGCTGACGGAGACGCGATAAGCTGCGAACCAATCGTCATCGACGGTTCTACGGTTTCTGCTTACGTTACGGCCGTAAATTCCGGCACGGCAAAGCTTGTCGCAACGATTGACGGCGGCGAGGGTGAACTTACCGCGACAATCGAGGTCAGCGCCCAGCAGGTTGCCCGCCCGAGCGTGGAGCCGAAAATCGGTGACTACTTCTATTCCGACGGCACATGGAGCGACGGCGGACTTATCTCAATCAACGAGGACGGAACCGGCGCCAAATGGCTTACTGGACTTGACAAGCCTGTCCCGGATCCGACCAAAACCGTAATCGGCATCGTATTCCAGACCAATCCGGAGCGTATTTCTCAGGAAGAAAAAGACCTCGGCTTCACTCATGGGCTTGTGTTCGGCCTCAAGGCGGCGTTTGCTCCGATAAGTTCCGACCCGACAGCCGATCATAGACTTGATTCGCTTACGCGCTATGCTACGTCAACTGCTGACATTTCCGCTGTCAACATCATTCCTCACAAGCCTACGGAGGCTTGCTATAATGACATCTGGGGCTACAGCTGGAACAAGGCCATCCTGTCAGCGTTCCCTAAGGGAACTTCAAAAATAAAGCAGGTTCCGGCTTTCGACTGGGTTCACACGGATTTCTCTCCAGCGGCTCCGTCCAACACGTCCGGGTGGTACATACCAAGCAGCGGACAGCTGTGGGATTTCGTTGCCAATCTTTGCGGCGATGAGGTCATTGAACTCCTTGCGGATGCGAAACTGGGTAATGTCGATTTGTATAGAGTCGATCAGGACTATGAGGGTCTGACCAGTTTCAAATTCAACCCTGTTGAGAAGCTCAACTCCTATTGGGCATTGGTGCCTAATGAGATGAAACACAATCTGAAGTATTCTCGTGACCGTGGCTATCAGAAGGCCTGCGAACTTATGTCGTCGAGTCTTTACAGTCAGGGGGATGACAGTCAGTGTGTCATTTTCTGGCTGGCTGATAATGGGGAGATATACCCTTATATGGACTATCAGGATGACTCCATAGTCTGCCATCCGGTACTCTCATTCTAAAAAAACACGAATTTTAATTATCGGTTAAAATATGAAAAAAGCATTATTCATGATTGCTGCGGCAGCTGCCATGCTCTGCTGTTCATGCACCAAGGATCTCGAGGACAGAGTAGGGAACCTTGAAAAGAAGGTCGAAGCCCTTGAAAAACAGGTGGAGACAAATGTGAAGTCAATCGAGCAGCTTCTTGCCGCTTCGGCTAAGGCTGTGACAATTTCTTCTGTAGAGAAGACTGACAACGGATATATCATACATTTCAGCGACAACACTACCGCCACAATTACAGACGGTAATACTCCGGTCATCGGCCTCAAGGAAGATAATGGCGTGTTCTATTGGACCGTCGATGGCGAATTCCTCAAGAATAACGGCGCGAATGTTCCTGTGACAGGTGAGGACGGCAAGACCCCTCAGTTCAAGATTGAGGACGGCACGTGGAAAGTTTCGTTCGACGGCGCGACATGGGCAGAAGTTCCTGTGACCGGCACCGTTACTCCTACACTCGTGATGACCGAGACAGACACTGCATATATCTTCACCCTAGGTGAGACCGTAATCACCATCGAGAAGGAAAATGTCTTCGCTATCAAGGTGACTTTCGACGAGAAGAACGGCTTTGCCGGCGACAAGATAGCGTTCGACTACACCATAACCGGCGCCGACGAGGCAACAAAGGTTTATGTCGAGTCAAAAGGATATGAATATAAGCTTGACAAGGAAAACAACAAACTGTATGTGACTGTTCCGACAGTCGCGGACGAAGCCGGGTACATCGTGCTCAAGGCCGTTCGCAACAGTGACGGAAAGTCATCCGCGCAGTACATCACAATCGTGCTTGAGAGCCGTTACGGCACATTCGGCGGCGTGATAATCAAGGACGACAATCCTTACAAGGAATGGTAATGCAGGAAGGTGGTAATTAACCCTAAAAGACTAAAGACAATGAAAAAAATAGCATATATAGCGGCTGCCCTCATCGCAGTGGTCGGCTGCTCAAAGAAAGAGATTGTTCCGGAGACGACAGGAACAAATAATCTCAATGTTTCACTGAAAGTCGGAACGACGAGGGCCGTGTTTGACGGCGAAAGCCATATCAAGTTTGAAACAGGCGATGCAATGTATGCGGCCATAGCTACTTTGGATGCGCCGGAGACAGGCATCGAAGTAACAGGCCCTACCGGATATGGTCTTTCATGCGTGGCATCACTCAAAATAGATGAGAACAAACTGGATGCGCCCGTCTTCAACGGCACATTCAAGATGATGGAAGAACAGTATAAGGCAGACAAGTATATTCTTTATGGCATATTCCCATACTCTGCTCTGTATTCAACATCAACGAGCGGCACTCAGAATCTTACTTCGTGGACTATAAAGCTTCCGAATGAGCAGAAGGAGGCAACTCAGACAACATGGTCAAACAAGGCTGATGTCATGGTCGTGTCACCTACTCAGATAGATGCCTCGCCGGTTCTCTCAGAGGGTTCTGACAAGTACTATGATGCAGATGCCGGCGCATCTGTGGAATTTGCTCATGTGTTCGGCTTCGGTCAGATTAAGTTTGCTGATGTTCCTGAAGAGTATTCAAAACTTGTTGTGAAGTCAGTTACTATCGAGACCACAGATGATTCTCCGGCGAAATATCTTGCCGGGCAATATACCATAGATGTGACAAAGCCTATAGATGAAGTTGAACTCGTTGAAGGTCGTTCATACAATATGAGCAAGTCAATTGTGCTCGCCGGTGACGGACAGACGACTATTTCTGACTATACGGCTTGGTTTGTCGCAAATCCGGCCACATATAATGTTAAGATAACAGTTTCAACAAAAAAGGCAAACTTTATCTTTGAGCGTCAGGGACTTGAAATCAGGAAGGGTGTGATTGCCTCTCCGACGGTTCATTTCAAGGAGGCTGATACGACGAACATTCTGGATGTTGTCCTCAAGGACGGTGAAAGCTGGAGCATGACCAAGTTCTCATACTCAACGGCTCTTGGCAAGGCCGATGAGGGCAAGTCATGGGGCGACAGCGGAATGCAACCGATGATTTTCTCAATCTCTTACCCTAATACTACGAACGGCGTGAACCCGACGACTCTTTATGGTGACAACGGATATGTGCAGAAACTTGCGTCAAACCTTGTCAATGGCGGCAAGATTGTCCTTTCTTCAGAGAGCGAGTTCAAGGGTATGAAGTACATCAAGATGAATCTTGGTATCTATACCAATGATGTGACTGCGGATTTCGCGGTGAGCGTTGATAATGGAACAAAAGTCGTTGAACTCGGCAAATACACAATTACTGGAACAAACAAGAGTACTGCCGGCACAGACTGCTATTTCAAGACCACTTCCGAGACTGAAAACGGCGTGCTGATTCTTACGGTTGATAATCTTCCGAAGAATGATGCCGGTGAATATATCTATGTTCAGGAGTATCTTGGCGGCATAGTAATTAACCCGACTGCGGCGTTGGTCGTTGATGTTGAGAAAACGAAAGTGACAAAAGATGCGGGGACAAATTCTTTTGGCGCGAATGCCTATGCTACAGAGGAAACACCGACCGTCTCCGTCGCAGACGATGCCAAGGATTGGCTTACCGCAAGTTATGCGGATGGAAAAGTAACCTACACCGTTACCGAAAATGCCGGTAAGAGGCGTTCCGGAGTCATAACAGTGAAATTGGGCGGCATTGCGTCAAAGGATGTTACAATAATGCAGGCCGGCGCAACTGAAGCCGAGTATCTGCTGAAAGTTACTGGAAAGGACATTTATGATGTCATCAAAGCAAATGAAGAAGCCGGTACCGTATATGAAAGTGGAAGCAAGTATGCTCTTGATATACTTGTGAACGCTGTCTGCGTTTCAGATGCCACCAAGACGATTCCAGTGACACTGAATATGACCGATGTCGTATGCTCTTCATCAACGGAAGAATATGCTGCGTTAAAGGGCACAATAACCCCTGCTGCTGCGTTGGGTAATGAAATAACCAGTCTCATGTTGTCTTCAAACTGGTCAATCAAGACTTCTTCAAGTTCTGATGTCAAAGTGATGTGGTCTGCAGATGGTTCTGATTGGCAGAAACTCACGAATGAAACGATTACGACGGAAGGCTATTCTCCAAAGAATTGTACTGTCATAAATGAGAACAGTGCCTATGCTTGGTTCCAGGTGACAAACGCTTATGGTTTCCAGACCATTAATGTCTATACTTTGGAAGTCAAGTTTATCGCGGACTAAATTTTTATAGATGAACATAAGTATAACAAAAAAATACTTCAAGGCGATTGTGGCTACGGCATTGACCGTAGCCACAATTTCCGCTTGTGAAAAGTCCCCTGCCGGGGAAGAGGCGGAAGTGATAGACTCCGTGATAAACATCGAGGGAAAGAAAGTCATTTCCGTGGCTCCGGAGGCAGGCGAGTTTGAAATAAGCTACAGAATCTCCGGTGCGTCTTTCGACAAGGAGGCTGTAGCGGTGCCAGACGCGGAATGGCTGACTGTTGTCGCAGCCGATGAGACTGAGGTCAAGTCTGTCGAGACTCAGGTCGGCGAATTGAGGACTGTCAGAATTGCCTGTGCCGCAAACGAGACTTCCGAGGACCGCACGGCAAAGGTGTCGTTGACCCTCAAGGGCGCAAAGGCTGTGAGTGTTTCCGTGCTACAGAAGGCCAGTCCGGACTATAAGGTCAATCCGACGATGAAGCTGTCGCTTGATGTCACAGATGTCGATGAGACCTCCGCTCTCATAACGGTGGCTCCGAATGCAGATTCATACTACTACTATTGCGTGGCGACCGCCGAGGTGTTCAACTCCTATGCGGAGAAGACCGGTTTCCTTGCCGACCGAGTCGCGGCGATAAAGGATGCTGCAAAGGCATATTCCGAGAAATATGGCACGCCATATTCTCTTTCCGGCTACCTCTACAAGGGCTATCGTGCATTGACCTACAAGGGGTTCACTCCCGACACGGACTTTGTGCTCGTCGCGTTCGATATGTCTCTCTCCGGCGATTACAGCGGAAACTATGAGACCCTGTCGTTCCATACAAAGGCAGTGACGCCGCCTTCCAGTGACTTCGAGATAACCCTCAGTGCGGACAAATCTACAGTTAAGGTGGTTCCTCGGGATAAGGTGGCTTCATACTACATTGTCCTTACGAACGGTTCGCTTTGGGATGAGTATATGACCCCGGAGGGCTGTGTGGCGGCTTATATGGATAACTACATTCCCGACAAAAGCTATGTGGGAGATACGCCGGTTCTGTCAACAGGCCTGAATGGAAAAGGAGATTATCTGCTGCTCGTGTTCGGCTATGACACGGTCTTGAAAAAGACGACGACTGGCATCTCTTATCTTCTGTTCCACTATGACGGTGAGTAGAACCGGGGGCAGAATCGATTTTATGATTTTGTAAACATATGAAACTGAATTGTGTTTTTTATCTGCTTCTTGCCGGTATTCTTTGTACCGGACTGCTTTCTTGCGAGAAGGAAAAACCTGCGGGAGAGGAATTTACTTCCACGTTCAAGGTCGAGAAAAGGCTGCTGACCGTCGGTGTCGATGGCGGTACACTCAACTTCGACTACAGCATTTCCGGACCTAAGGAGGGAAATGTCGCGGAGGTCAGGTCCGATTCCGACTGGCTTAAGGTCGGGATGGTCTTCAACTCATCGTTTTCATTCACTGTCGCCGCCAATGATACAGGCGAGGACAGGGAGGCTACGATGACGATGATTTGCAGCGGTGTGAAGCCGTTGAAGGTAGTGGTGATGCAGAGCCGTAAGAAGGAAGATACTCCGATTTTCAGCAATTATGAGATTCTTGTCAGCGACGTGACTACTTCCTCGGCGAGGTTCAGGATAACTCCGGTGGATGCCGGCAAGACCTACCTCTATGCCGTGGTGCGTCAGTCCGATTTCGACGGAATGAGCGCAACTGCCTATATTGAGGCAAGAATCAGCCAGATAAAGAACATGATTGCAATGTATCCGGGTTCCACATTCAGCTCGTTCCTGAGCAAGGGGCCTGTCGATACGGACAAGCTTGCGGCCAATCAGCGCCCTTCATTATATGACAGGACGGACTATTATGTGACTGCGTTTGACCTGAGTTTCGACGAGGCGACCGGAACAGCGACATACAGCGGTAATATTGACAAAGTCGCATTCCGTTCGCTTTCGGCTACGGCATCGAAGATGAACCTCCAGCTCGTCCAGAAGGGCGATTTTGTCACCATAACTTCCGACATGACCGACGAATATATATGTCATGTCATGAGAAAGGATTATTGGGAGGAGTTCGCGCATCCGGACGATGCTGCGCACACCTATGTCACGACGCTCAAGCAGTACAACCTGTTTGTTACCCACAGCGGAGCCTATCAGATTGACCTTGATGAGGAGGGGTGCACAAAAGGCGAAAAGTATGTGGCATATGCGGTGGGATACCGCGACAGCGCCACCGACGGCGGTCTTACGACCGAAGTGAAATTTATTGAGTTTACTTATTGATATTTATGAAGTCAAGATTCAGAAATCTTTACCCGCTCTTTCTTGCAGCGCTCGCCGTGACGGCGGCCTGCTCGAAACAGGAGGCGGTGCAGGAGGAACCGGAGAC
>CAVBPI010000102.1:0-8076 GCA_963596955.1 bacterium
ATAGTGGTCTTCAATCACTTCGGTGCCAGACACTTCAGCCTTGTGCTTCTGCATAAATAAAGCCGGTTCCGAACGTCACGATATATTTTGTACATTTGCATTATGAATTCGATGTGGAAACTTTTGCCCCTTTCGGTCGTGCAGGCCGTGTTTCTCTGCGGAGGACAGGTGCTGCTGAAGCTTGCGCTGAACAGGATGGGAGAATTTTCCTGGACCTGGAAATTCTTTGCCGCCCAGATTACTAACTGGTGGTTCCTCGGCTGCGGGATTTCTTTCGCCGCAGCGACCGTCCTGTGGCTCTACATACTGCGTCACTATCCCTTCGGCGTCGCCTATCCCCTCAGCTGCCTGAGCTACCTCTTCGGTCTCATTGCCGCTCTTCTGATTTTCCACGAGACAGTGACGGCGTCGCAATGGGTCGGCGTGCTTCTGATTATGGCGGGCTGTGCGCTGATTGCCAGATGAGCGCGTGTTCCGATGATTATAAATATCCGTGGTTATGAGTTTGCTGATTATATGTATATTCTTGTGTGTCAATGCATATTCCCAGAATATGCCGAATTTTGCCGCGCCGTCGTCGATGACCTTTGACTTCGTCCAGAGGAAATCGTCCGATATGCTGGCTGAGGACATCGTCAATTCCGGGAAAATGGTCTTCGTCGCGCCGGACAGGATTCGCTGGGAGTATGTCGCTCCGTATTCGAGCCTGTTCGTGATGAACGGCACTCGTGTGCTTGTGGAAAACGCCGACGGGCGGAAGGTCATGGACGCGAAGTCGGCGGGTGCATATTCCCGGATTTCCCGTATGATTCTGCCTCTTGTCCGAGGTGACTTTCAGGCGGCAGAGTCCCGCGATTTCAGGACGACGGTCACGGACGGGGGAGACTGCTGGAGGGTCGAGCTCGTTCCGCTCCGCTCCGGTGTCAGAAGGCTGTTCCGCAGGGTTGTCGCCGAGGTCGATAAGGAACTCGGTGTGGCAGTGAGGGTTACGATTGACGAGAGCAACGGTGACACGACCCTCATCACCTGCACTAACATTGTCCTTGAGACTCCGGTTGATGAGGGGTTGTTTGAGTTTTAATAGTCAGATATTGTTTTGAAATGAAGTTTGAAGGATACCTATATAATATAATAGACTCCAGGGATTCTGATTCCGTGGACAATCTTGTTGCATCCACGGACGGTTCTTCTGCATCTGCGGACAATCCTGCGGCATCCACGGACGGTTCTTCTGCATCTGCGGGCATTCCTGCGGCATCCACGGACGGAGCATACGCATTCCGCATATCCCTGCGTCTGGACTCTCCGATTTATGCCGGACATTTCCCCGGCTTTCCCATCACTCCGGGCGTCGCCCTGCTGACCATAGTCCGCGAACTCCTCGAACGTCATCTCCATACATCCCTGACGCTCACATCCGCCGATGACGTCAAGTTTCTCCACCCGCTCACGCCCGCGCATAATCCCGTAACCATAACTTTCAAGGAATGTCATAACAACACCGTCAAAGCCGAAATCACCACCTCCACCGCCCTCCACGCCCGAATGAAACTGTCGTATTGTCTAAAAATTCGGACGTGACGAAATTCATCTGTCATTTCTGAACTGAAGGATTTGTCGGAAGATTTTGTCGCATAAAGATTTCTCACTTCGTTCGAAATGACAGAAACAGTCTCCACTTATCATTTCGAGCGAAACGGAGTGAAGTCGAGAAATCTTAATTATATGAATGTAATGCAAGTAAAACCAGTTGTGATAGTCCCGACATACGATAACGGAAAGACTGTGTGTCAGGTGATTGAGGGTGTTGGGAAATATGTCTCCGACATCATTGTGGTCGATGACGGAAGCCGTGACGGAACGGCGGAACTGCTGCGAGGTGTGACGCAGGAACAAACAGGTGCGGTGCGCGGTTCGGAGGCATCAGGCGACTCATGTGCGTCAAGAGGCACCGGTGATGTTAGGGCGCGGATAATTGTCGTGACGCATGAGAAAAACCGCGGAAAGGGTCAGGCTTTGAAAAGCGGGTTCGCAAAGGCGCGCGAGCTGGGCTTTACTCACGCGGTGACGCTCGACGCTGACGGCCAGCACTACCCGTCCGACCTTCCTGCCTTTCTCCGGCTCATCTCCGAACATCCGCAGGCAATAATCGTCGGCAGCCGCGACTTACGCGCCGACGGAATGCCCTCCAAGAACACGTTTGCAAACCAATTCTCCAACTTCTGGTTTCGTCTCTACACGGGAATCGCCCTCCCCGACACCCAGACCGGCTTCCGAGCCTATCCGCTCAGCCACCTCCACGGCCTGCGTCTGCTCACTTCCCGCTACGAGGCCGAACTCGAACTGCTGATTTTCGCCGCCTGGCACAACACGCCGCTTGTCCCGCTCCCGATAAGGGTCCATTATCCGCCCAAGTCCGAGCGCGTAACCCACTTCCGTCCCGTCGCCGACTTCGCCCGCATCACCCTCCTCAACACTGTCCTCCTCTTCGTCTCCATCCTCTATGGCCGCCCCTCCCAGGTCCTCCGCTGTCTCCGCTCAAGGCACCATTCGGCAGAATAACCATGCGCTTATTCTGCCGAATTGAAAAATTCTATTTTCAAAATCGCTGATAATCAGTAAATTTGTAAGATTTTGTAATGACGTTTTGAGACTGATTCTGAAAATATATGATTTCCTGAAGCCCCGGAGGGGGTTGGCGGTGGCGGTGATGCTGGTCGTCATGGGACTTTGCATTCTGGGGATAATGCGCTTGGGAGGGGATGAGGACATTGCTTCGTTTTTGCCGCAGAATGAGATGAGCCGGAAATATTCCTCTGTGTATGAGAGACTTGGAGGGCAGGAGAAGATTGCGGTGTTCTTCCGTGGAGGGGATGCCGAGGGGATATGCGGGGCGATGGACCGCTTCGGGGAACTGCTGGAAGAGGCCGACACGGGGAATGTCGTGCGTGACTTGCAGGTCAGGGCCGACGAGGGCGCGGTGCTGGACGTGATGGATTTCATAAGGGGGAACTGGCCATATTTCCTGACGGGGGACGACTATCGGAGGGCGGATTCGCTGCTTGCCCTTCCGAACTTCATCCCGGAAAGGCTCTCGGCCGCGCGCAGAGCCATGCTCTATCCCGGTTCAGCATTCACGGCTGAAAATCTCAGACACGACCCTCTGAACCTCTTCACGCCGGTTTTCCGGAACCTCGCGGGGCTTAATCCGGCCGGGAACGGCAGCCTCGTTGACGGACACATATTCCTGCCTGACGGAAGCGCCGGCGTGGCATTTCTCAGTTCCCCTTACGGAGGGAGCGAGAGCGGGAGGAACGCCGGGCTGCTGACCATGCTTGAGGGCGTGGCCGGACAGACAGGGGAGGAGTTCGGCGACGTGAAAATCAGCTTCACGGGAGGGCCTGTGATTGCGGTTGAGAATGCCGGGACGATAAAGCGGGACAGCATCGTCGCCGTGACAATCGCCCTGCTTCTCATCTTCGCCCTGCTCTATGTCCAGTTCCGCAATCTGCGCGATATGCTCTGGATAGGCCTGTCAATACTCTGCGGAAGCCTTTTCTCGCTCGGGCTCATATCCCTTTTCAAATCCTCGATTTCGATAATAATCCTCGGAATCGGAAGCATAATCCTCGGAATAGCAGTCAATTATCCGCTGCATTATGTAGATTACCTGAAATATCAGCCAGACACGCGCAAGGCGCTGAAGGACATAATAGCCCCGCTTACCGTCGGCAACCTCACGACCGTGCTCGCCTTTCTTTCGCTCGCGTTCATGAAGACCACCGCGCTCCGGGATTTCGGGGTCGTGGGGGCGCTGATGCTCGTGGGGACGATTGTCTTCGTTCTCGTGTTCCTGCCTGTGCTTATGCCTGACGGGAAGAAACGCAGCGACAAGGCTCTGAAACTCAAGTTCGGCGGAATAAATGTCCCTAAGCGGCTCCGGAGGGCTCTGGCGGCGGCTTTCCTGCTGCTGACCGTGGTCTTTGCCTTCACCGGCAGGCTCACCGGATTCGACCCGGACCTGCACGGAATCAACTACATGACTCCGCAGCAGCGCGCCGACCTCGCCGCCCTCTCGGACCTCGGCTCGCGGCACGACGGCACCGAGCTCGTCTATGCCGTGACCTCTGCCGCGACGCTTGACAGTGCCCTCGTGAAGAATGAGCGCCTGCTCGGAGCCATTGAGGGCGGCCGCCGGCAACTGCAGGACGGAGCGGACGCCTTGACGGGAGGGGAGCCTTTGGACATAAGCACGATAAGCACGGTCGTGCCGTCGCGGGACACTCAGGAAAAGCGGCTCGCTCTTTGGTGCGACTTCTGGAACCGGCACCGGAGTCTCACGGACGAACTGGAAGCGGCAGCCCTCGCCGAGGGGTTCTCTCCAAAGGCATTCAGGCCGTTCCTCGAATGCGTCGCGGCATCCTGGCAGCCGCAGCCTGCCTACTATTTCCTGCCGCTCACTGAAACCCTCGGCAAGTCATTCATCCTGAAAGCGGAGCCGGCTGCCCACGCTTCTGCGGTCTCTTCCGACGCCGTAACCCTCGTCAATTACATTCATGTCCCGTCGGCGACCGTCGCGGAACAGGAAAACGCTTGGAACACAAATCTTTCCGATGACGGCACATTCTTTTTCGGCGCCGCCGATCTCGGCACGCAGCTCGTCTCCATGCTCTCCGCCGAGTTCGACTACATAGGCCTCGTCTGCGGACTCATAGTGTTCATATTCCTCTGGATTTCATTCGGCCGCCTCGAACTCAGCGTCCTCGCATTTCTTCCGCTCGCCGTCAGCTGGGTGTGGATTTTAGGACTCATGGGCATATTCTCGATAAAGTTCAACATTGTGAACATAATCCTCGCCACCTTCATCTTCGGACAGGGCGACGACTACACGATATTCATCACCGAAGGCCTCATGTACGAATACGCCACGCGGCGGAAGATTCTCGACTCCTACCGCAGCAGCGTCGCGTTTTCGGCGATGATAATGTTCGTCGGCATAGGCACGCTCATAATCGCGCGGCATCAGGCAATGCGCTCGCTCGCGGAAGTCACAATCATCGGAATGTTCTCCGTCGTGCTGCTTGCCTACATCATACCGCCGTTCGTCTTCCGTTTTCTGACGCCCCGAAGCGGACAGACCCGCGAATGCCCCGTGACCCTGCGCCGGCTCTGGAACTCGCTGCTTGCGGGCATCTTTTTCCTGCTCACCGTACTCTTTCTCGTCCCGGGCACGAAACTATGGTTCCTGACCGGCCGCTCGGAGGAAAAACGCCTGCGCTACCATGTATTCCTCCAGAGGCTTTGTCGCTTCATAATCAATCACATACCGGGAGTGAAGCTTTCGTGGAAGAATGTCTCCGGAGAGCAATTCGACAAGCCGGCCGTCATTGTCTGCAACCACCAGTCGCAGCTCGACGTGATGTTCTTGATGGCGCTTTCTCCCAAGATTGTGATTCTGACCAACGACTGGGTTTGGAACAGCATCTTTTATGGGACGATTATCCGTGCCGCGGAGTTTTATCCGGTCTCCAACGGACTGGAAGACAATGAGAAACGACTTGCGGAACTTGTCGCGCGGGGCTATTCCGTGGTGGTCTTTCCGGAGGGGACGCGCAGCGACGACTGCTCGCTCGGACGCTTCCATCGCGGAGCCTTTGAACTTGCCGAAAAGCTTGGCCTTGACGTGCTTCCTGTCGTGATTCACGGCTTCGGGCACGTGCTCCCCAAGCGCGATTTCATGCTCCGTGAGGGCGAAATCTATGCAGAGGTGCTTCCGAGGGTCGCGCTTTCGTCTGCGGGGGATGACCTCAAGTCGCGCACAAGGTGGTTCCGGGCGTTCTATCTTTCTGAATATGAGCGTGTCAGGCGCGAAAGGGAGACTCCGGAATATTTCGTCCCGTACATAAGGATGCAGTACGCCTACAAAGGAAAGGACGTCGAGAGGGAATGCCGGGAACAGCTGCGAGGGCTTTTGTGGATATATGATATTCCTGAGCGGACGCGGGAATATGTCGTCGAGAACTGCGGCGTCGGTGCCGGGGCGCTTGCGCTGGCGTTGAGTCGTCCGTGGATTCAGGTGTATGCGAGCGATCCAGATGTGGAAAAGCTGGCGGTCGCGGTGAACTGTGCCGCGGTTCCGTCGAATCTGCACTATGTCGATGCCGAGGGGCGTGAGCTTGTTCCGGGCTCTGTTGAGGAGGCGTAGGGAGGAGTGTCTGAAGAAATTAGGGAGGCGGGAATATGAGCATGATACAGGACATAAGAGAGAGGGGAGAGCTACATGGAAACGGCGGGAATATGAGCATGACTGGGGGCATAGCCGGAGGCGGGACGGCGACCGCGGGGAGGACTGCTGTCATAATCGGGGGCGGCATGGGCGGACTGATTACGGGGGCGATGCTTTCGCGCCTGGGATGGCGCGTGACCGTGCTTGAACAGAACCGGAATGTGGGCGGCGGGCTCCAGACTTTCCGGCGCGGCGGAGTGGATTTCTGCCCCGGAATGCACCTTGTGGGCGGTCCCGACGGGGGAACGGCAGTGGCTCTGCTGCGCCGTCTCGGAGTGGATGTGCGGCTAGAGGACTGTCCGCAGGCGGTTATGCTGCGCCGTCTCGGAGTGGATGGACGACTGGAGGACTGTCCGCAGACGGTTATGCTGTCCTCGACGGGCGCGTTCCCGGAGGCCGGCTCATGCGCGGGGACAGCGGTGGAGCGCGGCGCCGGAGAGTTTGCGGAATACTGCATTCCCCAAGGCATTGAGGCGTTCCATGACTTTTGGGCGGCGAAGTTTCCGGAAAGTTCGGCGGAATTGAGGCGCTATCTCGACCGGATGCAGGAGATTTATGACAGCGTCCCGCTGCTGAGGACCGGCTCGGCCGACCCGATTTTTTCGACGGAATGTGGTCTGGAATCATTCTTCTCCGACGACCATATTGCCCCGTATGTCCCTGAAGGTGACGCGCTTATGCCTGCGGACGAGTTTGTCGCAAAATATATTTCCGACAGCCGGCTGAGGACTGCGCTCGGATGGCTGAATCCTCTGACGGGGGTGATTCCCGGCATCACTCCGGCTTATGTCCACGCGATAATCAACATCCTTTACATCACCGGCTGCTCGCGGTTTGCCGGGGGCACTGAAGGCATAGTGGGGCAGCTTGTGCGAATCATTGAGGCGGCTGGAGGCGCGGTGATGGCTGGCTGCGCGGCGACGCAGGTCAGCATCGGGCAGGACAGCCACGAGGAGGCGTCTCCGACGGGCTGTTCCGCTGCCCCGGACAGCGCGGGCGTCGGCAGAAGGATGGTGGCCGGAGTGAAAGGCTCGGACGGAAATGTCTATACGGCAGACACATACATCTCTGCCATACACCCCTCGGCACTTGCCGCTATTTGTCCTTCGGATGCCTTCCCTAAGGCTTTCCTCCGTCGTCTTTCCGCGCAGAGGCCCGGCATTTCGATGTTTTGCCTCTACATAAAACTCCGCGCCGAAGCCTCAGCCGGTGGAATTAAGGACGAGGCCGCGACAAACGGGCAGCGTGCCGATGCCTCCGGTTTTGCCAAGTGCGACGGCCTTGCCAAGTTTATAATTGACGGAGATTCCGGCTCCGTGTGGCGACCATGGGGCGAAATCATGTATGTCCGTGAAGGAAACGCCCTTACGGTCATGGCTCCAATGTCCTGCGACGAGGTCGCCCGATGGAAGAGCACGGCTCCGGGAAATCGCCCGGAAGAATACAGGCAGTGGCTCTCGGAGCGCACGGAACAGCTGCTGAGCCGCATTGAAAGGTTTGACCCCGGATTCCGCGACCGCATCGAGGCCTGCTGGCCGGCTTCACCTCTTACTCTCGGGCACTATCTCGGCGACCCCGATGGCGCGGCCTACGGATTCCGCATAGACTCGTCGGCACCGTCATATTCCCGCTTCGGCTCAAAGACATATATCCGCAATCTCTACATGACCGGTCAGAATGTCGGACTTCACGGACTCTGCGGCGTCTCGATGACCTCGATTCTCACGGTGAAGGCGGTTCTCGCGGAGGGCCAACGGCTTGGGATGATATTATAAATGATTGTTAATTAG
>CAVBPI010000103.1:0-565 GCA_963596955.1 bacterium
ATCAACGACTACAGCATGATCGGCGTCCAGTACGGTGCCGGGCTGAGCCGCACGCTGCTCCAGCCGGAGATTGCGAAGGAGGACATGATTTTCATTCCGTATAATGTGGGCGTGCTCTACACCCGCTACGGAAAGATGTTCGGATATATGCCCTATTTCGGGTTTCAGGCCGGGCTCTTTTTCACTCAGGAGGGCTACAAGTTCCGTCATGACAGCAAGAAACAGACGGTTCCGGTATTTTTAGGAGCGCAGTCGGCGGTGATGGATGTCGTCGAAGTGCCGCTGCTCGCTCACTGCCACGCCGATTTCTGGAAGATGAAGTTCATCCTGAATGCCGGACTTTATGTGGGGTATAGGCTGAGCATTCACAGATATGCGCCGACGGTGACCGGAGAGGAGGGGCTTCAGTATGTAAACCTCACGCCCGACTACGGCTTTGACTCGGTCTCGCTTGAAAGGGAGTTCGCCTCGTTCGAGAATCGCTTTGACTACGGAATCAAGGGCGGGGTCGGCTTCGGATTCGTCTTTGACCCCGTGGAGATTCACTTTCAGGCAATGTATAAAC
>CAVBPI010000103.1:622-4108 GCA_963596955.1 bacterium
GTATAAACACTCCTTTTCGAGCCTTTTCGAGCCGAACTATTACAGCAAATATTACTACAGGTACTCCTATCAGCAGAACATCATCGTCTCCGTAGGGCTGCATTTCCAGCTCGGAAGGCGCGTCGGCAAGACCCGCAGGCAGCTTCGCGAGGAGGCCAAGGCGCTTGTATATGAGGTAAATTAAAAAAATATCCATAATGAATCGCCTCGAATTTGAGATTTATTTTTGAGGATAGATTTATTTTGGAAGAAGGAGTGTACTGGAGTACACGACTGATGAGAAAATGAATATAGACCAAAAAGAAACTCAAATGTATATCAGCAAAGCGGTTAAGGTCGGTAATATCATGATCGGAGGCGGCGCCCCGATTGTGGTGCAGACCATGTGCAACACCCATACCTCGGATGTGGAGGCGTCTTTCAGGCAGTGCGTCGAGCTGGCGGATGCCGGGGCGCAGATGATTCGCCTGACGGTCCCGTCCATCGCGCAGGTTGACTCCATAGCGGAGATTCATTCACGCCTGAGGGCGGCCGGGATTGAGGTCCCGATTGTAGCCGACGTACATTTCAGCTCAGAGATAGCCATCGCGGCGGCCGCCGTCGTGGAGAAGGTTCGCATCAATCCCGGGAATTTCCACCGGGACCATGACAAGGCGCGGGAGCAGTTCGCGCGTCTGGTCGCAGTCTGCAAGGAGCACGGGACGGCGATTCGAATTGGCGTGAACCACGGCTCGCTCGGGGAGCGGATTACCTCGCTCTACGGAAACACGGCGTTCGCGATGAAGGAGGCGGCGATGGAGTGGCTGCGGATGTGCCGGGACAACGATTTCGATGCCGTGGTGGTCAGCCTCAAGGCAAGCAACACGATTGTTATGGTCGAGGCCTACCGCCTTCTGGTAGAGGCCATGCTTGCCGAGGATATGCACTTCCCTCTTCATCTTGGAGTGACCGAGGCCGGGAACGGGGATGCGGGAAGAATCAAGTCCCTTGTAGGCATTTCTGCCCTGCTCGCGGACGGAATCGGTGACACGGTGCGCGTGTCGCTGACTGAGCCGCCTGTGAACGAGCTTCCGGCGGCGCAGTACCTCTCCGACCGCTATGGCCACCGCCTGCACTCATCAATGTTCCACATCTCCATGTTCGACGGAGGGCGGCGAGTTTCGGCCGTCTATAATGCTCCCTCGCGCGAGAGGCTGCTCTTTGACGCGGCCTGCGACTTCGGCAAGAGGCTGCTGGACAAGGAGATTGACTCGCTGAAGATTGGCGGAAGCTATCTTGATGAGAACGGCGCGCCTGTGGAGATAACGCCGGAGTTCGGGGAATATCTCGTCGATGAGCTCATGCAGGCCGCGCGCCGGCGGTTCTACAGGCCGGAATACATTGCCTGTCCGGGATGCGGACGCACCATGTATAATCTTCAGGAAGCCTTTGAGACCGTGAAGGCACGGACTGCCCACCTGAAAGGCATGGTGATAGCCGTGATGGGCTGCATCGTGAACGGTCCCGGCGAGATGGCGGACGCCGACTGGGGCTATGTCGGCGAAGGCAACGGCAAGGTATCAATCTACAAGGGCAAGGAGGCCGTCCTCAGGCACGTTCCTGAGACTGAGGCGGTTGACCGGCTGTTAGAGCTAATTGAGGGGACGGAGACGCAGAGATAAGCCTTTCTTAGCGTCTCGCTTTCGCGAGACCCCTCCCAAGCTATCGCTTGGGTCCCTCCCTCTTATGGAGCCGAGGGTGGCCACAGCACGAAAGGCTTATCCCTACGCCTCCTTTTCGCTGTTTGGCTTAGAGTTTTTATCTGATAATTGTTCCGGCTCTTTCTCTGTCTGTTCTGGCTGAATTTTGTGGACGAGGACCTTGTCGATTCTCGGGCCGTCCATGTCAACGACTTCGAGGGAGAAGCCTTCCCAGTTGATTACCTCACCGGCTGAGGGGATGTGGCCGGTCTCGCTGAGGATAAGGCCGGCGATGGTGGTGTATTCAAAGTCCTCCATTGTGTCGTCGAGAAGGTCGAAATAGGAAAGGAAGTCATATATCGGGCACTGTCCCTCGACGAGATAGCCGCTGGCGCCGGAAGTGTCCGGCTTGCCGTCGGCGCCCAGTCGCGGAACGATATAGGGCTCGTCCTCCTCGTCGTCGTTCACGTTGCCGACAAGAGCCTCCATGATGTCCTTCAGCGAGATGAAGCCGCAGAGCGCCCCGAATTCGTCGCAGACGAGCGCGCGGGATATGCGCTTAATCTTCATCTCCTCAAGAACCTTATAGACGGTCATGTTCTCGTGGAAATAGACCGGCTCATGCATCATCTTCCCGAGGTCAAATCCTGTCTTGCCGTAGCAGCGCAGGAAATCCTTGATGTTCAGCACGCCTATGACATGATCGAGGTCGTCGTCACAGACTGGATATTCCTCGTAAATGTTCTCCTCTATCACTTCCCTCACCTGAGCTTCCGTCATGTTCTTGTCGAGCCAGACTATGTCCTGACGGGAGGTCATTATCGTGTTCACGCTGAGGTCGCCGAGGGTGAATACCCTCTCAACGATGTCCTGCTCCACCTCCGAAACTTCCCCATCTTCAGTGCCCTCCTGTACGAGAGAGATGATTTCATCCTCCGTAACATTATTGTCATTTTCCTTGATTCCCAGCATCTTGGCCATACCGGCGGTGCTCTTTGAAAGAATCCAGATGAATGGCGACGCAATCTTGGAAAGCAGCTGCATCGGACCGGCCATGGCCTTCGCCACCTTCTCGGCCTTGCTCATTCCGATGCGCTTGGGCACGAGTTCTCCGAGCACGATTGAGAAGTAGGTGACGATTATCACAATAAGGGTCTTTGCCAGGCCGCTTGCCGTCGATGCCGGGACTCCCCATCTTTCAAAGACTCCGCAAAGCGCACGGGCAATCTCGTTTCCGGAAAAGATACCGGTGAGGATTCCGATGAGAGTGATGCCTATCTGGATGGTTGAAAGGAACTTATCCGGGTCTCCGGCGAGCTTGAGGGCACGCTTTGCCTTCGCGTTCCCGTCGTCCGCCTCGCTCTGGAGACTTGACTTGCGCGCGGAAATCATCGCGATTTCAGACATCGAGAAGACTCCGTTGAGAAGGATGAGGAAGATGATTATAAATATTTCTGTCATAGTCGCTTAAACTAGCGTAAAATAATGCTGAATGGTTGTCCGGTGGCTACTTGAGTTCGGCGATTACTGTCTCGCAGGCCCGCACGTCGTCACCGATTTCAACCTTGATGTCGGCGTCGAGCGGAAGATACATATCTATGCGCGAGCCGAACTTGATGATTCCGCACTGCTCGCCCTTGCGGACCTCGTTGCCCGGCTTTGCGTAGCAGACAATGCGCCTCGCGAAGGTGCCGGCAAGCTGCTTGAAGAGGATTTCGCCGTGAGCGTTCTTCATCCCGATTGACGAATGCTCGTTGAGTTCGGAAGCCTTCGGAAGGAAAGCGAGGTAGTATTTCCCCGGATGGTA
>CAVBPI010000103.1:4118-8030 GCA_963596955.1 bacterium
ATTCACGTGAACATTGAAGAAGTTCATGTAAATAGAGACCTGAATGCACTCCCGCTTGAGATATTCCGGCTCATAGACCTTTTCGAGGATGACAATCTCCCCGTCGGCGACCGCGGTCAGCACATTGTCCCCGGGAACGGTCTCGCGACGCGGCAGACGGAAGAAATAGGTGATGAAGCCCATCATGAACAGCAGTACCGCCGACAGCGGAATCGAGACATAAAGCACTCCGTACAAGAAGCGCCATATCAGAAACAGCAGTATGAGGCATATCAGCCAAACTACCGCGATGGTCTTGTAACAATCCTTATGAATCTTCATTTCTTATCCTCCAAAATACTTCTCAAATTTCAAGCAAATATCCATTATACTCATCTGAGTTTACATCAAAGCATATCAAAGCACATCATATAGACGGTGGCGGCGGGGATGGCGACGAGGGCGCTGTCGAAACGGTCGAGCATTCCGCCGTGTCCCGGAATTATATTCCCGGAATCCTTGACCCCGCAATGCCGTTTCCACTGGGATTCGATGAGGTCTCCATATACTCCGGTGACGTTCATTATCGCCGCGATTGCAAGGCAATGATACCAACTTATCTCGCTGAACGGCAGCCAGTCGAGGCAGTGCATCCCGTAGGCGACTCCAAGGGCACAGACAAAACCGCCTATGCATCCTATCCATGACTTGTGGGGCGAAACGGACGGAAAGAGCTTCGGCCCGAACTTCTGTCCGAGGGTGCTGCCGAAGATGTAGGCTCCGACGTCGGACACCCAGATAATCACGAACATACAGAGAAGCACAAGGCCGTTGAAGTCATGCAGGGAATCGAAGGCAACGAAATTCAGCAGAGTCCACGGAACGGCTATGTAGAGCAGCCCGGTGTAGATGTTCGCGAACATTCCGAAGTCCTTCTTGTCCTTGACATAGAGGGAGTTAATCATCACGATGAACAAAGGGATGAAGGCCAGCGCAATGAAGCGACCGGTGACGGCTTCCGTCGATTGTACCAGAAATGTCACGGCGAACATCATGCAGCCGCCGACAATCGCGAGCAGCCTTGAACCCTTATACACATTACCCATGGTCATGCTGAAGAATTCCGCCATCATCATCACGAGGGCAAACATCATCACGGCAGCGAAGATGTACTTGCCTCCTTCAAACCAGTCTCCTGACAGCAATGCCAGAAGCATCACTGCCAGGAAAACAAGTCCGGAAACTGTCCTGACTATCAGATTTTTCATTGCTCCTCCTTCTCTGCGTCTTCCTGAGCCTTGGCAGCCTTCTCCTCCTCACGGTTCTGGCTGTTGTCGACTCCGACACGCGGTCCGAGAATGCGCTCAAGGTCGTCGGCGAAGATTACCTCCTTCTCAAGCAGCAGGGCCGCCACCTCAAGGAATTCCTTCCTGTGGTCCGTGAGAATTGCCAGTGTCTTGTCGTGGATTTCCTGCACGAGGCGCTTGACCTCCTCGTCCATGACCTCGGCCGTCCTCTCGCTGTACGGGCGGGTAAGCTCATATCCCCTGGAGCCTGTCGAGTCGTAGAACGACACAGTGCCGACCCTCTCGCTCATTCCGTAGTAGCATACCATGCTGTAGGCCATCTTGGTCAGCCGCTCAAGGTCGTTAAGAGCGCCGGTCGAAGGTTGTCCGTTCACTATCTCCTCCGCGACACGGCCGCCGATGAGCGCGCACATCTCGTCCGTCATCTGGGCCTTTGTCATCAGCTGGCGCTCCTCTGGAAGGTACCACGCGGCTCCGAGAGCCTGCCCGCGAGGGACAATCGTGACCTTGAACAGAGGATTCGCGTTCGGAAGCAGCCAGCTAACTACGGCGTGACCGGCCTCGTGGTGGGCAATCGAGTTCTTTTCCTCCGGAGTGATTATCTTGTCCTTGCGCTCCAGCCCGCCGATTATCCTGTCAACGGCATCGAGGAAATCCTGCCTATCGACCCTGTGCTTATTGTGCCTTGCCGCCGTGAGGGCCGCCTCGTTGCAGACATTCGCGATGTCTGCGCCGGAGAATCCCGGCGTGTGCTTGGCAAGGAACTCCACATCGAAGTCCTCGGCGAGCTTTATGCCCTTGAGGTGCACCTTGAAGATTTCCTCCCTCTCCTTGAGATCCGGAAGCTCGACATGAATCTGGCGGTCGAAGCGTCCGGCGCGGAGCAGGGCCTTGTCGAGTATGTCGGCGCGGTTGGTAGCGGCGAGAATTATGACACCGGAATTGGTGTCGAAGCCGTCCATCTCCGTAAGCAGCTGGTTCAGTGTATTTTCCCTCTCGTCATTTGAGGTGAAGCCTCCATTCTTGCTTCTCGCGCGTCCCACGGCGTCAATCTCGTCGATGAACACGATGCAAGGAGCCTTTTCCTTGGCCTGACGGAACAGATCGCGCACCCTCGAAGCGCCCACTCCGACGAACATCTCGACGAAGTCCGAGCCGGAAATCGAGAAGAACGGGACGTCCGCCTCCCCGGCAACGGCCTTTGCGAGCAGGGTCTTTCCCGTGCCCGGAGGGCCGACGAGCAGCGCCCCCTTAGGAATCTTGCCTCCGAGCGCCGTATATTTCTTAGGATTCTTCAGAAAATCAACGATTTCCACAACCTCCTCCTTCGCGCCGTACAGTCCGGCGACGTCCTTGAAGGTGACCTTGTTCTTGTCCTTGTTGTCAACAAGCTTTCCCGGAGTCTTGCCAACTCCGAATATTCCGCCGCCGGCCGGGCCGCCCATGGACTTGCCCATCCCGCGGAACATGAACACCCAGAAAAGAATCAGAAGCACGGGCCATAGCAGCCAGTTCAGAATATCGACCCAGGTCTTGTCGTTGTTCTCGATGACGACCTTGAAGCGGGACTCCTGAGGAAGCTGCTCGTTGAGAGCGCCGAACATCTCCTCAGCGTTGAAGCTGCCGGAGACGAGGAAGAAGAAATGCGGAGACTTCTTGGGAACCTGTCCGCCGAACTTTGACTCATATTTCTGAAGCCTTTCCGGACGCACCTTAATCCTGCCCTCAAACTCGTTGCGGACAAAGTCTATCTCCTGAATGTCCCCCTCACGGGCCATCTGCTGAACCTCCTCCCACTCAATCTTCTGCGGGTTCGACCTATCCGAATTGCCGGGCCAGAGCATCCAGACAATCAGTCCGATGATGAGTATGTAGAACCATGAGAGATTGATGGTGATGACCTTCATCTTCCGGTCCTTGTTGCCGTTATTTTTCTTTTTCTCTGCCATTTTGCGAAACTGTTTGGTTTATAGCAGGTTCCTACTCAGCCGCTTCGTCGGTCCAGTCCGTGCGCTCGGCGTCGGCCCAGAGATCCTCCAGACGGTAGAAGGAGCGGTACGCGGTCTGGAACACATGAACCACGATGTCGCCGTAGTCGAGAATGACCCACAGCGCGTTCTCGCGTCCCTGCGAACGTATGACTTTCCTCTTGCAGCGTTCAATCATCCTGTCCTCGACATTGTCGGCAATGGCAAGCACGTTCGTCGTCGAATCAGCGTTGCAGACGACGAAATAATCGGATATGGCCGTTCCTATTTTCTTGAGATTGAGAGACAGAACCTCCTGCCCCTTCTTTTCGAGCATTGCCTCGGCAATGACCTTGACTTCGTTGAGTTTCATCTATAATCTTGTATGAATTTGCAAAAATATCCTTAAATTAGCCTACAAATATAATCAAAAAACGAACCAATAGCAATTCGAGTGCAATAATGAGGGGAAGTTGTCATATAATATGGTATAATGAGATAGACTCGACCAACAGCGAGGCTGCCAGAAGGCTCGGGGAACTTGACAATATGTCAGTGCTCGCGGCGCGCTGTCAGACCGCCGGGCGGGGAAAGGACACGAGAAAATGGCTTGCGGCGCCGGGCGAAAACCTGACGTTCACGCTCGTGCTGAAATATGC
>CAVBPI010000104.1:0-1840 GCA_963596955.1 bacterium
TACCTCCTCTACGAAGGAACCATCCTTCAGGCCGGCACCCCGGAAGCCCTCGCCTCCGACGACGAGGTCCGCACCAAATACCTCGGCTCCAACTTCATTCTCAAGCGTTCCGACGCCTTCACCCGTGCCGAAAAAGAACTACATCTTCGGTAATTTCACCGTGAAGCAGGCGCCGCCGAGGGCGAAGGAGCGGCTGTAGGAGATGGTGCCGTTGCAGGACTCGACTATGCTGCGGCAGATGGAGAGGCCCAGGCCGGTGCCGCTGCTCTTGGTCGTGAAGTTCGGGACGAAGAGCTTGTCGAGGTTGTCGTCGCTGACTCCGGTGCCGTTGTCATCCACCACTATGTCGTAGAAGCCGTCCTCGGAACCGTTGCGGAGGCTGATGAGAATCCGTCCGCGCTCAGGCTCGACGCCCGCGTCCTCCTGTTCCTTCTGGCGGATTTCAATGGCCTGGATGGCGTTGGTGATAAGGTTGATGAACACCCTCATCAGCTGGGACGGCGGCGCCATGACCACGGCATCCTTGAGGCCGATGTAGGTGATGCTGACATTGTCCCGGTTGTCGAACATGAACGCCTGCTCCGAAAGCATGGAATCGACATCGACCTCCGTGGCCTGCTCACCGTAGAGCTTCGCTATGGCAGAGAAGCCGCTCGCCGTCTCCGCGAGCACGTCTATATGTTCAAGAATCACCCTTGCCGTGTCGTCGAACTTCGCGTCCCAGTCAGGGCTGCCGCTTGAGCGGAGGCGGATCAGTTTCTGAATCTTCAGCTTAATCGGAGTGAGCGAATTCTTGATTTCATGCGCCACCTGCCGCGCCATCTCGCTCCATGCGCTGTCACGCTCCGCCTTGGCAAGCTGCCGGCTGCTCTCCGTCATCGCGCGCACCATCTTGTTGTAGGCCTCGACCAGTCCGGACACCTCGTCCCTGCCGTTATACTCGATTTCCTCAAGGTTATGGATGTCCATGCTGTCCATCTTCCGGCTCAGGCGCACTATGTGGCGGAACAGGTTGTTCGTGACAACGGAACTGAGCCACACGGACAGGAGAACGAGCATGAAGAAGAGGCAGACGATGAGGCTCGCGTGCATCACGGCCTCGCGGTTGAAGTCATAGTCACCGTCCGTGTAGGGGCAGCAGACAATCGCCACCATAACTCCCCTCTCGTTGAAAATCGGGGCGTAGAGGGCATAGAAGCGGTTTCTCGCAAGTTCCTCCTTGTGGATGAAATAGCGCTGGCTCAGCTTGGTGATGTTGTAGTAGGCATCCTGGTTGAGACGGCTCCCCACCGCCATCCTCTCGAAGAGTTCGGGCGCAGTGCTCAGAAACACCTTGCCAGACGGAGTGTAGAGGGTGATGTCCGAGCGCGTGACCTTGCCGACCTCCGAAAGACTGCCATAGAACTGCGGACTCCTCAGGTCGGCCGCCGAAGAGGCATGGAGACAGCGCCTCTCCAGCAAAGCCTGCACCGTATTTATCTTGTTCGACATCAGCCGCAGCATATTCCTTTCGTTCCTGTCATACACGAACATGACGCTGACCACGGAAATGACCGTCAGCGTCAGCACCAGTGCCGCGATTACAAGCCAGTTGATTTTCGTCCGGAGATAATTCTTCCCCGAAAGCCGGCGTCCCCTGTCGCGGCGCAGAATCCAGATTATGAAGAATGCGACGAGAAATATGAACGAGAATGTCGTGAAATACGAGGTAATCTTCCGCGTAGGACGCGAAATCACCGTGAGTTCGTCCTCCCCCATCCTCGAACAGTAATGGTTATATCCCTTATATCTGAAGAAATCATGCCCGTCTCTGCCGAACCGAAGCTGGGCTATATGGTCG
>CAVBPI010000104.1:1850-7811 GCA_963596955.1 bacterium
TGGTCGGTCACCGTCGGGTACGGATAGTCCCCGCGGAACGACCGGAGCCGCCCCTCGTGGTATTTCGCGTAGGAATAGTATGCAGGAATCCCGGTCTCGGAAAGTCCGGCCGCTCTCGGAAGCAGGCTGCGGTAGCCGTACATATCGGTCTCGCGGTTGTTGGAGACGCGCACCATAAGGCGGAACAGCCCCTTATCTCCCGCCGGATAGACGAATATGCCCACATAGCCGCCCCGTCCGTCCTCGTTCTCGCAGTAGAAGAAATGCGAGTTCTCATAAATAGGAGTCCCGAACGACACGACCTCCTCAAACTCCTTCCGTCCGACCCTGTCGCCGTCGCCGATGACCTTCACGCCGACGTCATGAGACTGCGCCACCCTGCTCAGGAATGTCTCCGTGATGCGGTTCCTGATAGGCCGCTCGCAGTTCTTCATCGGAATCAGCGCGGAAATCACCGGGTCGTTGTCAATCGCGTCCTCAACGCTTAGCATCTGAATCTCAAGTCCGAGGTCACGGTCAATCGCGAGCCGGTCCGACCATGTCCATATTTTTCTCTCCTCCTTGCGGAAGCCATAGACAGCCGAGGTCGCCGTGAAATAGCCGGCGCAAATCAGCGCAAAGACCAGAGGCCACACGGCGGAACGGGAGTTGAAGTTTTTGCCGAAAAGCTCAAAGACGACAATCTTCAGACAGAACACCTGGAACAGCGCCATTATCATGAGGATGATGAATGACAAGAATGTCAGGAAGGAGAACAGGAAATAGTTGTTCCACCTGAAAAACTCCATCGAGAGGCTCGAATTAAAGATGACGCTCTTGTTCGTCATGTGGATGTAGGCGAACGCTCCGGCCATAAGGATGAGTGTCCCTATTCCGTACAGGATTATGTTCCGCCGCGGATGCCTGCTTCCGTAAAGTTTCCGGAATGCCTTTTTGCGCAGCAGGAACGAGGTCAGCAGCAGCGCGAAAACCAGAACGTTGATGCACAGAAGTGCTCCAAGGGAGGAAAACACCGGGCCGTCGGCATAGACCAGCGGCGAGAAGAGGGAATAGTCGATGGCCTCGCCCTGAAGGGCCATGAGGTCGCGCGTGACCTTGAACACGGGCCGTCCGCCGACAAACACCGGAGAGCCGCTGTCCTCGGAAAGCGGGACTATGTTGTAGTTCCCGGCGACCAGATGGAGTTTCGGGTTTATCCCGTTGCGCCCCCTCAGATGCCTCTCCACAAGGGTGTTCTTAATCTCCAGGCCTGCAATCAGGACGGTCTCGTCGTCCGAAGGGACAATCTTGACGAGATACCACTTGGGTCCCATGTTTATGTAGCTCAGCTCCTCGCCCGCCTTGGAAAGCGGTGAGAACAGCCTGTTCGGGGTGTTGGTCACACGGGAGAAAATGAGCTTCGAGGATATGTCGTCGTTGATTTCGGTGAACTGGTTGCACCATGACTGAAGGGAATCATTGACATAGCGATAGATGACTATGTCCTGCGGCAGCCCCTCAAGATGCAGGAACTCGTCGTTCGGGACATCGGAGGCTTCCCTGACGAACCTGTCCATGAGGCGCACGCGGCGCTCCACATTTCCGCCCACACGCAGCGCGGCCGCGTCTGTGCTGTAGGGAACCGACTCTATCGCGAGAAAAAGGCCGATGACAATCAGAAGCCCGAGCGTGAACACGAGCCTGAAAGTTCTGTCGCTGAGATGCACCTTCTTCATAACCGGAAATTACTTTTTCTTTGCCTCATATTTTCTCCGGTATTCTTCAAATATGGCCGTCTCACGCTGAATCTCGCGGATTTCCGCGTCGAGAGCGCGCCGCTTCTTCGCCCGGAGCTTCTCAAGCTTCTTCTGCTCCCTTGCTGCCTCCTTTTCCTTTCTCCGCCGCTCCTTTTCCTGCCACTTGGCATCCTTCTCGGCGTCCTTCCTTGCCTTCGCCTCGGCACGTGCAGCGCGACGGGCCTCCCTCTCAGCCTTCTTCCAGGCCGCCCTCACAGCCTTGGGGTCAGCGGCGAGTGAGTCCGCCGGGCCGGCTGCAGAGAGGCTGTCCGAAACGGCAACGGAGCCGGCTCCGGCAAGCCGCAGGGAATCCGACACGGCGAGGGAGTCGCGCAGGGAAAGACTGTCACGAAGCGCAATGGAGTCACGCAGAGCCAGACTGTCCCTGAGGGCGAGGCTGTCGCGGAGCATAAGGCTGTCACGCAGGGAGAGGCTGCCCCGGAGTGCGAGGGAATCCGCAAGGGCCTTCTCCGCCTTAAGACGCTCACGCATGAGCGCATCCTCCGCAGTACGGACTTTCTGAAGGGAGTCGCGCACCGCAATCTCCCGGTAAATCCCCTTCATGTAGCCGGAGAAGTACTTGTTCGTGTTTGCAAAGCTTGCCCGCGGGTGCGCGAGGTAGGCGGCCCGCTCAGGAGAACGATATTCCGCATCCGTCACGGCACGGCGGTCGGCGGGGCGGCGCTCAGGCTTCCAGTTGAAGCCCTTGAGAGTGCGTTCCTCCTCCTTGAGCTGCACTACGGGGAAAGCGTCGCTCTTGGCCGAGTCATAGTAGTAAATCCTCTGAATCGTGCCGTCGCTGAACGAGGCGGACAGCATCTTGGAGTCCGTCTTGTTAACCGTGGCGAGGGCATCGTTCTCCTTTATGAAGAACAGAGCCTGCGCACCTCCGAGGGCATCGAAGCGTCTCAGCCCGCCCCCGTTCTCGAAAAAGGCCATCATCTCCGCCGCCTTAATCTGGTCGTAGTGCTGCTTGTCCTCCTCTATGGTTATGAAAGCGTCGGACATGAGGCTGGCACGGTCCATGGCTCCGTTCCTGACGACGACATAGATGCTGTCCGCGGCATACTGGCGCACAGTTTCCTGCCAGACTATCGGCTCGACATAAAGCCTCGCGAGCGAGTCGAGGTCGCTGTAGAGCAGCGAGTCACAGACTATCTGAGCCTCGTTGCGGAAAAGTCGCACATTTTTCAGGGCCGTCATGAACCCGACCTTGGTCGAATCCAGCTTCACGGCAATCGTGCTATCCGCAACCGAAAGCGAATCGGTCTTCAATGCCAGCGAGTCTGTTCCAAACGACAATGAATCGGTTTTAAGCATCAATGAATCACTCTTTAATGCCAATGAATCAGCCGTAAGCATCAATGAATCTGATTTCAACATCAATGAATCAGATGCAATATTCAATGAATCCGAGACTTCCGACAAAGACCGCAGAGCCATCGGAGTTTTCAAGCTATCCGGAGCCGCCAATGACTCAAGCGCCCCTGACGGCTTGCCAGTAGGCTCTCCACCTTCAGGAACTCCACCGGAAGGAGCACCGCCGGAAGGAGCACCGCCCTCAAGATTGCCCGCAGCGGAGGCATCCCCTCCGGAGGCTCCGTTCTTCGCGTTGCGCTTTGCCCGTATTTCCTCGGCGGCCTTCTTCGCGGCATAGTTCGCGTCATTCTCCATCGCGGCCTGGTCAGCGGCCTTGGCGGCCTCCTCGGCAGCCTTCTTCCGGAACGTGCCCACGGCGTCGGCCTCAAGGTTCTTCAGGCGCTCACCCGACTGCGTGAGCGTCAGGGAGTCTATCTGGAACTTCATCAGGGTGTAGTAGTCGATGAAATCGGCGGCGACATAGACCGTGTCCGCCTGCCCCTGATCGTTCGTGGTCTTGGCTATGATTGCCGGGTCGCGCCTCATGCTTATGCGAGAGAGGCTGTCGCGGTATTCAGCCATTCCGGCCACGGCGGACATATCCCGCGTCGTGTCGATAATCTGCACATGACCGAGCATCGTAACGTCGTTCAGCGCGCGATAGTAATAGACGGAGTCACACCATGCCTCCTCGTCCTTGCTCATCAGATGGACGTTGCGGTTGAAGAGGAATATCTCCCTGTTCCTGTCGTACCACCCCGCGTCGGCCGAAAGCATATTTTCCTTATTCCACAGGTCCGTCGATGTCCCGAACTTCGCGAACGCGGTCTCGGAATTATAATCCAGCTCGTTGGTCTTCACAAAGACGGTGTCCGAAAACATATTCACGTCATTCCGGAAGGTGAAGAGCTTCTTCTTCGAATCGTAGCTTCCGTCACGGCTCTCGATAATCTGGCCGTCCTTGTCGCGCATCGCCCCTCCGTTCATGAAAAGGGCCACGCTGTCCTTGGTGTTATAGTCCAGGTCCCTCGTCCTCAGGGTGTTGTTGTCCTTGTCCGTAAGCTGCACGAGCGAACCTCTGAACTGGGCGAGACTCTCGTCAATGAGATAGGTCAGCTTGTCTCCCGTAAGGACCGTCTCCTCCTGAAGAATCTGGACGTTGCCGACAGCGTCGATATATTTCGCATCGACGTTCCAGAACGCCGTGTCACAGAGAAGGTAGGTGTTGTTATGGAAAAACCTCGCCGGGCCGATTACCTTCCGGTACGAGTTGCCCTCGACATCGACCACCTGCGCGGACTTGGAACTTATGAGCACCACGAGACTGTCGTTGTCCTCCCGGGCCTGTGCGGCAAGCCGGAATGGCAAAAGGCAGGCCAGCGCGGCGATGGTCAGAAGGATGCGAAGGGACGGACGCATATTACCGAAAATATTTCTCAAAACGGTATTCATCGGGACGAGGTTCAGTCCTTCCTTATCTTTTCCGAAAGACCCGCGTGATCGAACTCGCAGTCAGCGAAAATCGGGTCTATGGTTATGTAGGTCGTGGCAATCTTCTCGTCGAGGAACTTCTCTATCGCCTCCATCGAGAGCTTGTTCTTCGCCGCCCCGAGCATCAGGCTGTAGTCCTCGCTGAAAGACGCCGGGTGGGACGGGATTATCTTATCGACCCTGATTATCTTATAGACGACATTTCCGCGGCCCTCATTGTCAACGGACTCGACCGGTTCGGAAATCTCACCCTCGGAAAGAGCGCTTATTGCATTGTAGTCAGACGGCTTGAGCTGATCCTTCTCGAAATAGGAGGAGCCGGTGTTAGGGTCGGACATCTGGCCTCCGTTAGTCCTCGTCGCGGCGTCCTGCGACCAGAAGCGGGCTGCCATGTCGAAGCTTATCTTTCCGTCGTTAATCTCCGTCCGAAGGCTGTCAAGGGTCTTGAACGCCTTTTCCTGGTCCTCAATGGTGTATTCCGGCTTGAGAAGGATGTGCCTCGCGTTGAACTGGTCGCCCTTCTTCTCCAGAACCTCGATGAGGTGGAAGCCGTCCGGTGTCTCGACAATCTGTGAGACTATGCCCGGCTTGAGGGACATGGCCGCATCGGAGAAGGCCGGCCAGAAGATTGACTTGGACGCCATTCCGAGCTCGCCTCCGCGGCGGGCGCTGCCGGGGTCCTGGGAGTAGATGCGGGCAAGCGTCGAGAACTTCTCCCCGTTCATGATTCTCTCGCGCAGGGCGAGCAGCTTCTCCTTGACCGCAAGCGCGGCGGCCTCCCTGTCCGGATAGATGCAAATCTGGCTCAGGCGGTACTTGTCCGGAACCAGCGGCAGGTCCTCCTTGTCGGTCTCCTCTATGAACTTCTCCACGTCGTATGGGGTAAGCTCAGGAATCGACGACGCGACCTTCTGCTGCATCTGCTGGGTGAGGCTCTGTTCCTGGAAGGCCTTGCGCCACTCCTGACGGAGCTTGTATATAGGCTTCCCAAAATAGTTCTCGAAGGCCTCGTCTCCCCCGAGCCTGAAGCGCAGCTCGTCTATTCGGGAGGAAAGCTCGCTCTCCACCATGTCGTTGTTCACGTTCAGCGAGTCTATCCTCGCCTGCATGAGAAAGATTTTCGCCTCAATCATCCTTTCCAGCAGTTCGCAGCGCATATTCTTGTCGGAAAGCATCCCGTTCGCTCTCATCATCTTCACTTCGTCCTCAAGCGTGGAAATCTTTATCATTTCCTCGCCGACGACGGCTACGGACTTGTCTATCACGCCGTCCTGATATTTCTGGGCATGGAGCGCCGCCGGCAAAAGAAGCGCGGCCGCACATAAAAGATATATTC
>CAVBPI010000105.1:0-7797 GCA_963596955.1 bacterium
GGACGTGCTGTTGAATCCGCAGGAGTAGCAGACGTCGCTGACCCGGTCGGCGCCCTCGTCGAACATCTGGGCGGCCATCAGCAGGCGCTTCGTGCGGATGTAGTTGTTCGGGGAGGTGCTGAGCAGGCGGTTGAACTTGCGCAGCAGCGAGGACTTGCTCATGTTCAGGGCATCCTTCAGGTTCTCCACATTGAATGCCGCGTCGGAGAAGTTCTGGAGAATAATCTCATCGACGCTGCGCAGAAACTCCCTGTCGGTCTTGCTGAGAGAGGCTGTGCCTTCGTCTTCCGCGTTCAGGCTGTTGCGTAGGGTCTTGCGCGTGAGGTTCATCTTGTCGAGGAGGTTGGCGGCGCAGACCTTGAGATAGTAGATGTCGAACGGCTTCTCGATGTAGAGGTTCGCCCCGTTCCGCATACACTCGATTTTCTTCGACAGGTCGTTCATCCCGCTGATTATTATAATCATCACGTGCGAAATATCCACGTCCGAACGAACTTTCCGGCACAGTTCAATCCCGTCCATCTCCGGCATTGCGATGTCCGAGATAAGCAGATCTATGTTGTGCTCGTGAAGGCACCTGAGCGCGGCCGCGCCGTTTTCGACGCTGAAAACCCGGTATTCCGAAGAAAGCTGTGAAACGATATATTCCCTAAGCTCGGTGCTGTCCTCGGCGACGGCGACGCTGAATCTTTGTGGAACCGTTCCTATGACCGCATCTTCGGCTGCAGAAGTGTCGCTGCACCCGGGCAGCTCCAGTACAAACTCCGTGAGTTCCCCGCCGTTGTCCAGTTCCAGCGTCCCGTCCTGCATCCGCGCAAGCGAGCGTGCCAGCGAAAGTCCGAGTCCGATACCATCGACCTTGTTCTTCTTCACTCCGTCAATGCGCGAGAACGGCTTGAAGATGCGCTCCTTCCACTCGTCGCTGATGGCCTCGCCGTCGTTGCGCACCGAAAGCCGGACCGTTTCGCCGCTCATGGCCCCGTCGGCGGAAGGCTCTGCGGAACTTCCTTCCGGGATGCTGTCCAGCCTCACTTCAATCCGCGAGGAACAGTATTTCAAGGCGTTTGTCAGCAGATTGTTGATGATTTTGGTAAGGCTCGAATCGTCGGCATAGACCCACACCGGCTCCGACGGAATCTCCGACGACAGTTCAATCTTCCTCTCCGCCGCCGTCTCGCTGTAGTTGAACAGCAGTCCGCGAACCTTCTCCGCGAGGTCTATTCTCCGCTTTTCGAGGATATATCCCTTTCTCTCGACCCTGATATATTCCAAGAGTTCGTTCGAGAGCGAGGTCAGGTAGGATGTCGTGCTGTCGATGATGCGTATGTCCGAAAGCATCTCTCCGTCGTCCGGATGGGAGCGACGGATGTTGTTCAGCGGCGACTTGATGAGCGTCAGCGGGGTCTTGATTTCGTGGACCACATTCGAAAGGAACATCATCTTCTCGTCCAGCAATTCCTTGGCCTGCTCCTGCCGGCGAATCTCCTGCCGTTCCTGCTCGCGCTCCAGAATCCTTCTGCGGACGTATAGCCCGATGGAGGACGCGACGGCAGCCCCGCCCAGGACGTAGAGCAGAATCGCCCACCATGATGAATAGGCCGGAGTTGCAATGTGCAAGGTGACGCTCTTCAGCACGGGACTGCCCAGCGCCGGATTGATGGCCCTCAGTTCGAGCACATAGTCTCCGGAAGGAATGTTCGTGAACTCGATTCTCCTGTCTTCGCCGACTCCTGCCCATCCGTCGGAGAATCCGCGCAGACGGTATTCCACATTGCTGCCGCTCTGGTGGGAGTTCAGCTGCGCGACGTCGAAGCGGAAACTGTTCTGCGATGCCTTGAGGCGAATGTCGTCCGTGAGGTCGATGTTTCGGGACAGCGGCGAGCCGGGCCGCGTGGTGGATACCCTTTGGCCGCCGATGTAGAAATCGCTGAGCACAATCCGTGAGTTCATGGTTTCGGCATACACGGCGTTGGCGTTGAAAATCGTGATGCCGTCCGCCGTGCCTACGAAAATGTCGTCATTCGGGAAAACATAGCTGCTGAACTGGTTGTTCTCGTCGTTCAGCAGCCCGTCCTTCCGGGTGAAGCTGATGACTGACTTGTCCGAGGGAGCGAACCTGAGTATGCCCCGGCTCGTGCCTATCCAGAGATTGTCCCGGCTGTCCTGCACGACGGAAACGCAGAGGTCGTTGATGAAGTCCTTGCCGAGCGTCCGGCTGTTATAGGCCGTGAAACTGTCGTCTGAAGGGTCAAAGCGTACGATTCCGCTGCCGAAAGTGCAGAACCACAGAGACTTGTCCCTGCTCTCGAACGACGCCACAATCCTGTTCTCCGGGATGCTGCCGGGAACTTCGTCGGAGTGTGAGAACTTCAGTGTCCTTCCGTCGGCGGGAAAATATCTCATCGCCCCGTTGGAGTATGTGGACATCCACACCTCGCCCTCCGAAGTCTCGTTCACGTTTTCCACGAATATGTCGCCCATCGGCCCGACCGCCGAAAGAGTCTCGCTACTTTCGTCAAATGTATAGACCCCGTTCTCCGTGGCCACGAATATGAGACCGCAGTGTTCCGCGTTACGGATGTCCCGCACTCCCGCAATCCTGCTGCCGGTCCTGTCCGCGGCGAAATCCGCGACTGCGCCCGTTTCCGGGTTCAGAATCTGGAATCCCTCCTCGCTCAGAACCCACAGGCGGCCGTGGAAATGTCTCACTCCCATAATCTTCTTGCACAGGGCGGGGTTGCTGTAATGCCTGAAGGTCCCGTCCTTGATTGAGTAGGTGAACAGCCCGACTTTCTCCGTCGAAATCCACAGCTTTCCCTTCCCGTCGTTCGCGAAGCTGTTCACATAGCTCATCTTCATCCCGATGCCGTCGAGTTTGGTGTATTTCCGGAACTTGGAACTGAAAGTGTTGATGAAGTTCAGCCCGGTCTCCGTCGCAATCCATACTTCTCCGGCGCTTCCGGTGCAGATGGCATTCACCCTGTTGTCCGAGAGAGCGAACGGGTCGTCCTCATCCTCCTGAAGCCGCGTCACGCTGCCGTCCGAGGAGTCGTAAATCCAGATTCCGTGCGAGGTCCCGAGCCACATCCGGCCCTCCTCGTCTATGTGGATGGTCCTCGGTTTGGTCCCGGTGAGCCGCTGCGCGAAGCCGAGCTCCTTCATCATGTAGTTCAGCCTTTCCCGATAGACCCGCTCCTTCGTCTCGAATATTTCCGTGCCCTTGCGTATGAATCTGTCGGAGTTACGGTCATATACCGCGTCCCCGTTGTCCGTATGCACCCACATCTTTCCCTGACGGTCAATGGCGAGGTCGAGAATCGCCGATGACGGAAGGTCGAGCTCTCCGCGGTAGTACGGACGCACGTTCTGCCCGTCGTAGCGGTTGAGCCCGTTTGTCGTACCTATCCACACGAACCCGATGCTGTCCCTGACGACGGATGTCGTGAAGTTGTGCGAAAGCCGGCTGTTGTCCGTGTTCAGCCTCTTGAACTGCATGCTCTTGGGCGGCGCCGCAACTGCCGCGACGCAGAATGTCGCCGTCAACAGGATGGTGCAAATCCGCTGTGTGAAGAATGATATATTTTTCATAAAATTATGGCATCCTTTTATATGTGGCAATATTTTGATGCTCGAAAACACGGCATGACGCAAATATAGCCATAAAATCACTCCATTCTCCGGCTTTTTTCGCCCTGGCGCGTTTGTTTCATTCTTTGGTGTGTTTGTTTTCGGCGGTGGGTGAATGTTTTTTCAATTTTGCATTCGTGATTTTCCGTGATTTCGGAGGAATTTGACATTTTGACCGGACAGAAACAAACTAAAAATACTAATACAATGAAAATGACCACATTAAACTACAGCTCACCTGAACTGAATCTGCATCTTTTCAGCGTTGAGGACGGTTTCGCCTCGTCTCCGAATGACGGCTGCGGAGCCTCGACCGGAAAAATCGATTTCATCGAAAGTGAAGACCATTACACCATCTAAAACCACCGGCATCATGAATACCAATCTTATAAATATCATGTTGGGGGGGGCAATGCTTATGACCCTTACAACCGTCCTCTCATGCTCAAAGGAGCAGCTCACCGAACCGGAGCCCGAGACCGGAAAATACACGATTACCGTTGCCGCCGGGCAGGCGGACGCGCTGACCAAGACCACAGTTGAAGGCAGCGGTGCAGAAGGCTACAAGTCCGTTTGGAATGCCGATGACTGCGCCGGCCTGTTTGTCGGGAAAGACGCTAATGTCAAGATGACCATTGACCGCATTGAGGACGGCGTGGCATATTTCAAGGGCGAACTTTCGGAAAAGCCTGCTGCCGGGGAGCAGATCTATTTTTATTACCCGTATAATGAGACGCAGGGAGAATTGGTGACGGAGGGTGCCGTATCCTGCAAATTCCCTTATGGACAGAATCCTTCCGAACTCGGGACATACGACGACAATGTCGATTATATGTGGGGAAATGCTGTCGTCGGCGAGGACGGGACTGTTCCCGGGTTGAAGCTTGCCTATGCCGTCGGGTTTATCAGATTCTCCGTGAAGTCAGTTGCGGGAACGGTTGAAATTGAGGGCGGAGAGTCTGAAACACTGACAAAGGATGACAAGGTGCTGACAGTTTCAATTGAGGCGAAGCCTGCTGACGGCTCGGCAAAGAAGCTTGTCGGCGACTTCACGATGAATCTTGAGGACGGTGTATGCGCTGTTCCGGACAAGTCTTCAGAGAACAATGTCGGTCCGAAAGTCATAATCAACTGCCCCGATGGTACAACTCTCGGAAATCTTGACGTCTGGGCCTGTGTGCATCCGTTTGAACTGACCTCGTCCGAAGATGTCCTGAAATTCTGGATTCAGACTGAAAGGCATTATATCATTCGCGAAGTAAAGGTCTCGGAGCTCAGGGACGCTGCCGATTTCTCTGTCGTTGCCGGTCGTGTCAAGGCTTTCGACGTGAACATATCAAACTCGGCATGGAACATTTCCGTGAATCCTTTCCGTGGCGGAGTCATCAGGACCCCGGAGCAGTTCCTGCGCTTTGTTCAGGATGTGAAGAACGGTTCTTATCTTGGCGGGAAGTTGACAATCGGCGGAAACCAGTATGCGACGCAGGCTCCGGATGCAAAGGTGGAGAACCGGAACATCGACAAATGGCTTGATGAAAACGGCGTTGCCAAGCTTGGCAATGACATCACTGTTTCAGCGACGGCAATGGCGACTTACGGCAACCTCGCAAGCGTTCCTCTCTGGACGAAGACTTTCGACGGTCAGGGCCATACCATTACTTTTGAGGACGGGACGTTGCTCCGCCCGATTTTCGCGAATGTGTTCAGGCTTGACGAGAACAGCCCCGGCATAGTCCGGAATCTCAAGGTTTCCGGAAACATGATCTCTCCGCAGGTACCTTACACTCAGGGAACCTGCCCGTTGGTCGGCATCCTTCACGATGGGGAAATCGCTGACTGTCAGTCTGATGTCAATATAAACATTACTGCCTATAATGCTTCTCTTGATGGCGGGAACATCGCGATGGCCGGAATCTGCCGGACGATGCAGGGCGGAAAGATAATGGGGTGCACGAACAACGGAAATATCATTTACAAGGCAGCCAATGCCGGAAACTCAAATCAGACCAAGCTTGTCAATGCTGTCTATGCCGGAGGTATAGTTGCATTGGTCGGAGCAAACTATGGTTCCGGGGCATTCGGCACAAATGCACAGGCTGACGCCACAGCACCATTTGTAACTTCACCTGTTATTTCCAATTGTACTAACAACGGCGAGTTATCATTGACCAATACATCTGCGACAAAAATAGGCTCAACTTACACTTGGATGCAGTATTGTGCAGCCGGTGGTATCACTGCCTGGGTCTGGGGTGGTAATTCAGATAAACATTTGACAATAGATGATTGTCATAATACAAATGTAATTGCTGTAGAGCAAGTGGGCAGCGGTGATGCGGCTTCTGGTATTATTGGTGTTGGCGGAATAATCGGAAGATCTGCCCCTGCCGGAAGATTTGGCAGTGCATTGGGCCCTGTCTATGGTTCAAATGGCATTACATATTGGACCGGAAAGGTGTCCGAGTGTCAGGACGGGTTCTGTCTTGAAGTGAAGAACAGCAGCAATTCAGGGAAAATATCCGCCACGAGCAAAATTTCACAGCCTGCAACATTCTTCCATAAGATAGGGTGTGGAGGCATAGCCGGAATTCTTTTCGGGCAATATAATGGCACACTTGCAGAGATAGTGGGCTGCACGAACACCGGAGAGATTGTCGGTTGCGACAAAACCGTTGCGGAGAAGGCGTCAGTAGCGGCAGATTGTTCTCAGAATTATATAAGCGGTGGCATTGTCGGGTATGGCGGCAGTGTGCACTTGTATGATTGTCACCAGACAGGGGTAATTGGGCAAAACGGATATAATCTTGCGGTTGGAGGCATAATGGGGGCTGCCTATAACAAGTTTGTCGTTGAAAATTGTATCGTGAAGGCAGATTTGTTCCGGTATATGCCAACGACGATTTCTAAGGATGTGTTCGCAGCGTTGATTACCAACTATATGTACACTTCGGGTTGGACACGTGAGGCTAATTATAATATGTATGAAGGTTCAGAAATCAAAGGATGTGCTGTGGCCGGCTCTGTAAAATATACGAAAGGAACAGCAAGCGGTACAGCTCGAACCGATGAGCAAATCAAATCATCGTCAGATGTGAATAGTCTGACATATTGTGCGCTGTCCAATTCTGATATGGTTGTAGGGGATAAGGCCGGTGGCAAAATCACCATTTCCGGAACGACCCACTACACTGAGTAATGTTTCCGGCTCTGCCATTTTGATGATATGACGGAGCCGGATTTGTTCCCTCGGTAGAAAAGAGTGAACTTTGTGCTGAAATAAAATATGTATATGAGAAAATTGATATTGCTGGCGCTGAGCGTGATGCTTGCGGTTCCTTTGCTTGGGCAGAACGTCCGGGTGAGCGGAACAGTGAGGGACGCTGACGGCGCGACATTGCCCGGTGTGGGAGTCGTCCAGAGGGGAGACCCGAAGAACGGGACGGTCACTGACATCGACGGAAAATATTCCATCACTGTTCCGGCGGACGGATTCCTCGAATTTTCCTCGCTCGGCTTCAGGACTGTGCTTGAGGCCGTGTCCGGGAGGGCCGTCATCGACGTGCGGATGAGTTCCGAGACCACGGCTCTTGAGCAGTCGGTCGTCATCGGCTACGGAACTTCCAAGAAGCAGGACCTCACCGGAGCAGTGGCGGTCGTGGATGTCGAGGATGTGAAGGACGCGCCGGTTACTTCTGTCGCGGAGGCGCTTCAGGGCAGGATTGCCGGGGTTGACATCGTTTCCGGAAGCGGCGAAGCGGGGGAGAGCACCAGCATACAGATTCGCGGGGCGCGCTCCATCTCGGCCGGGAACGAGCCTCTGATTGTCGTTGACGGGGTTGTCGATGCGGTCTCCGACCTTAACGAAATCAACCCTTCTGACATCACGGGAATATCGGTACTCAAGGATGTCAGCTCCACGGCGATTTACGGCTCGCGCGGAGCGAACGGCGTCATCATAGTCACGACATCGCAGAAGCCGCGCAAGGGCGCGAAATACACGGCGACGCTCAAGAGCAGCACCGGATTCTCTCATGTCGCGGGCACTCTCGACCTTATGGACGCGACGGAATACGCGACGTGGATGAACATGGTCCGCATCGCCCAATATCCCTCCACCGCCCTCACGCCGCAGGCACCGGGTTCAGCATGGCCCTACTATAACCCCGAAAT
>CAVBPI010000106.1:0-7755 GCA_963596955.1 bacterium
AACCCACATCGACGGTTTTGGAGACCGCTGAACTACCCTTGTTCTATTCCCCTGTGAAAAGACGGGTGCCGTCCGTGAGGAAGCGCCCGTCATAAGAGTGATTAGTCAAGAATCTTTGTAATCTGACCTGCGCCGACTGTACGACCACCCTCGCGGATTGCGAAACGGAGACCTACGTTGATTGCTACAGGGTAGATAAGATCCACATTGATTGTGACGTTATCGCCAGGCATTACGACCTCTACGCCCTCCGGAAGAGTAATCTCGCCGGTAATGTCAAGCGTACGGAGGAAGAACTGAGGACGATAGTGATTGTGGAACGGCGTATGACGGCCACCCTCATCCTTCTTCAGAACGTAAATCTCTGCCTGGAACTTCTCGTGAGGATGAATTGTACCCGGCTTTGCAAGGACCTGACCTCTCTTGATTTCCTTCTTGTCGATACCGCGGAGGAGGAGACCTACATTGTCACCGGCCTCACCTTCATCGAGAATCTTGCGGAACATCTCGACACCGGTAATGACTGTCTTCTTAGGCTCTTCGCCGAGACCTACGATTTCAACCTCGTCACCTGTGTGAACGACACCTGTCTCGATACGGCCTGTTGCGACAGTACCACGACCTGTGATTGAGAAAATGTCCTCGATAGGCATGAGGAACGGCTTCTCGTTGTCACGCGGAGGGATAGGAATGTAAGTATCGACTGCGTCCATAAGTTCCATAACCTTCTCCTCGTACTGAGGGTCACCGTTGAGGGCACCGAGTGCAGAGCCGCGGATAACCGGAGCGTTGTCGCCGTCGAAGCCGTAGAATGAAAGGAGGTCACGGATTTCCATCTCCACGAGGTCGAGCATCTCCGGGTCGTCAACAAGGTCAACCTTGTTCATGAAAACGACAATCTTAGGGACGTTCACCTGACGTGCGAGAAGGATGTGCTCACGAGTCTGAGGCATAGGACCGTCAGTTGCAGCGACTACGAGGATTGCGCCGTCCATCTGTGCTGCACCTGTAACCATGTTCTTCACATAGTCGGCGTGACCCGGGCAGTCAACGTGCGCATAGTGGCGGGTTGCTGTCTGGTACTCAACGTGAGCGGTGTTAATTGTGATACCGCGCTCCTTCTCCTCCGGTGCGTTGTCGATGGAGTCAAATGAGCGAAGCTCTGAAAGACCCTTCTTAGCGAGGACGGTCGTGATAGCCGCCGTCAAAGTGGTCTTACCGTGGTCAACATGGCCGATCGTACCGATGTTAACGTGGGGTTTGTCTCTTTTAAACGTTTCTTTAGCCATACTTGTATGTTTTTAAAAGTATTATGCGATATTATACACAAAAAAAGCAGAGCCGGTGGAGAGAATTGAACTCTCGACCTCTTCCTTACCAAGGAAGCGCTCTACCCCTGAGCTACACTGGCGTAGTTTTGAGCGGAAGACGAGGTTCGAACCCGCGACCCTTAGCTTGGAAGGCTAATGCTCTACCAACTGAGCTACTTCCGCTTTTAACAACCGTATGTCTAACAAAAAAGAGCCTTGAAGACTCTCCTCTGTGGGAGAAGATGGATTCGAACCACCGAAGGTGTAAACCAGCAGATTTACAGTCTGCCCCATTTGGCCACTCTGGTATTCTCCCATTTTTCGTTTCTTTTGAGCGACTGTGCCGTTGGACTTCCATCTCAAAACAAACTTCAAAAATTCTTTTGAACTTTGAGCCGATGGAGGGAGTCGAACCCACGACCCCGAGATTACAAATCACGTGCTCTAGCCAACTGAGCTACATCGGCAAAGGCCTGTTTTCCCAAAAGGGATTGCAAAGATAGGCAATAATTCTTATTCTCCAAAACTTTTTGCTCTTTTTCAATCAAAATTTATTATACGCCTTCAATTTCCGAAGCCAAAGCCAGCAGCGTCTCAAGAATCCGTCCGGAAGAAAGGCCGCACATCTCCCGCTGCTCCGCCTGACTCGCCTGCGGGATGAACTCGTCAGGGATGCCTATCCCGTGAACCATGACATCGAGGCCGTGCTCCGCCACATACTCGGAAACAGCCCCGAACAGTCCGCCGGCGACGCATCCGTCCTCAACCGTGACAATCACGCGATGTCCCGCACAGGCCTCGGCCAGAAGAGTCGTGTCGAGCGGCTTCACATACCTTATATTATATAGGGACGGGGAATAGCCCTCCGTCTCGGCGAACTTCCCGATTGCCTCCTTCGCCCTGTATGCGGAAGGCCCGGCGGCGATTACGGCGATTTCGCGTCCTTCTATGACCCGGACACCATGACCCGGCTCCAGAATTTCATAGCCGCAGCTCTTCCACGGCGCATTCTCCCCGCAGCCGCGCGGATAGCGTATGATAAACGGGCCGCCGGAATGACAGGAAGCCGTGAACATCATGTTCTTCAGCTCTACCTCATCCGCGGGAACGGCTATTACGGCATTCGGGACGGAGCGGTAGGCGGCGATGTCGTAGCATCCGTGATGAGTGGCGCCGTCCTCTCCGACAAGCCCCGCGCGGTCAAGACAAATCACGACAGGCAGGTTCTGGAGAGCAACGTCGTGGATAATCTGGTCGTAGGCACGCTGCGAGAATGAGGAGTAGATGTTGCAGAACGGACGGAGACCGCCGGCGGCAAGCCCGGCTGAAAAGGTGACGGCGTGCTCCTCCGCGATTCCCACGTCAAAGAAGCGCTCCGGCATCTTCTCGGCCAGCAGGTTCATCCCGCAGCCCGAGGCCATGGCCGGCGTGATGCCGACAATCTTGGGATTCCTCTCGGCAAGGTCGAGCAGCGTCGCGCCGAAAACGTCCTGATAGCGGCTCACCCCGCCTTTGTTCGGGATGCGCTCGCCGGTCTCCGGGTCGAACATCCCGGGGGCGTGCCAGATGGCCTGCTGTCTCTCCGCCGGGGCATATCCCTTGCCCTTCTTGGTTATGATATGGAGGACACGCGGCCCCCCGAGACTGCGGATTTTCTGAAGTGTCGAGACGACCTGAGCTATGTCGTTGCCGTCAATGGGGCCGAAATAGCGGAAGCCGAGGGACTCGAACACGTCGCCGCCCGAACCCTTGATTATGGAGTGCTTCGCATTTGAAGTCAAGTTCCTCAGAGTCTTGCGGAGACCGTTCTCCCCTATCGCGTTCCAGAGATGCGTCTTGATGCGGTTGTAGGTCGCGTTGGTCGTCAAGTGCAGGAGGTGCTCGTGCATGGCGCCGAGATTCCTGTCAATGGAGAAATTGTTGTCATTGACAATCACGAGCAGGTCGGCCTTGCTCGCGCCGGCGTTGTTCAGGCCCTCGTAGGCAAGTCCTCCCGTCAGCGCCCCGTCACCGATGACCGCTACAATCTTCTCATCACTTCCCTGAAGCCGCGCCGCGACGGCAAGTCCGAGAGCCGCGGAAATCGAGGTGGATGAATGCCCCACGCCGAAAGCGTCGAAAGGGCTCTCGTCCATCTTAGGGAAGCCGCTGATGCCGTCTTTCCGACGGTTGTTGCGGAATGCCTCGCGCCGTCCGGTCAGAATCTTGTGGGCGTATGCCTGATGCCCGACGTCAAAGACAATCTTGTCATGGGGCGTGTCATAGACCCTGTGAAGCCCGACGATGAGTTCCACCGCCCCGAGGCTTGAGCCGAGATGACCGGGGTTCACGGAGCAGCACTCTACCATATAGTCCCTCACCTCGGAACAGAGCTGTTCGAGCTGCGCAGCGGAAAGTTTTTTTATATCTTCGGGCGAATTTATATTTTCAAGCATTTCTTCAACAATCTTTCATCAGGCAACAAATTTCAGCGCCTAAAGTTTCGCAAGTTACAAACAATTTCCTAAATTGCAGAGTTTTTTCGCGCCGAAAATGAAAGTGCGACGCGCGGAGTCGCCACAATGCAGCGGGAAATTGCCTGAATATATAAAATACAAATATATGCAAAAGGTTTATAAACTAATGAATGACAATCCGGTGGCCCGGTGGGCTGTCCTGATTCTCGTGGCGTCGATGATGTTCTTCGCCTACATGTTCGTCGATGTGATGTCCCCACTGAAGGTCTCGGATGGAACAGTTCCGTTTTCGGAACATACGCGGCTTCTGAGTATTTCCTCAACGTGTTCTGCCTCTTCCTCATCTTCGCCGGAATCATCCTCGACAAGATGGGCGTCCGCTTCACGGGACTTCTCTCAGCGGGGCTCATGGTTCTCGGCGCGTCAATCAAGTTCGTCGGCATCTCGGACTGGTTCCAGACAACCGCGTTCTGCGGCTGGCTCGACAGCTGGTGGGTAGCGCTGCCGGGAAGCGCCAAGATGGCCTGCCTCGGATTCATGATCTTCCGATGCGGCTGCGAGATGGCCGGGACGACGGTTTCAAAAGTGCTTGCAAAATGGTTCAAGGGCAAGGAGATGGCGCTCGCCATGGGTCTTGAGATGGCGATCGCGAGGCTCGGCGTGTTCGCGGTGATGTGGATATCCCCTATCATCTCGGCAAAGTTCCCGAACGCGGCAATCGTCGCGCCGCTCGGATTCTGCACCGCGCTGCTTCTGATAGGACTCATCAACTACTTTGTGTTCACGGTGATGGACAGGAAGTTCGACAAGCAGCTCGCCGCAGCCGGAGAAGCCACCGAGGAGCACTCAGCCGAGGACGAGTTCCACATCAGCGACCTCGGCAAGATTTTCACCAGCAAGATGTTCTGGATTGTGGCCCTGCTCTGCGTGCTCTACTACAGCGCTATCTTCCCGTTCCAGAGGTATGCCCCTAACTTCATCGAGCAGACACTCGGAGTGGATTCCGCAACGGCGGCACAGCTCTTCAGCGTATTCCCTATCCTCGCGATGTGCCTCACTCCGTTCCTCGGGGCATTCCTCGACTTCAAGGGCAAGGGCGCATCCATGCTGATGCTCGGCGCCGTCATCATGATTGTCTGCCACCTGAGCTTCGCGTTCCTCCTCCCGGCATTCCCGTCCAAGGGTCTCGCCCTGACGCTGATTCTCACGCTCGGAGTCTCATTCTCTCTCGTCCCGGCGGCCCTCTGGCCTTCCGTGCCGAAGATTATCGACGAGAAAATTCTCGGTTCGGCCTACTGCGTGATTTTCTGGGTCCAGAACATCGGTCTCTGCCTCGTTCCGCTGCTCATCGGCAATGTGCTCAATGCCACGGGAGGATATTTCTGGCCAATGATTATCTTCGCTTCGTTCGGCGTGCTGGCGTTCTTCTTCGCGCTGTGGCTCAAGGCCGAGGACAGGAAGAAGGGCTATGGGCTTGAACTTCCAAACGTCAAAAAAAATGAATAAAAAGGCATCTGCTTCGTTACATAAGCCTCGCATCTGCACTTTTTATTCAATTTTTTCATAACAGCTCATGAAAAGGAACTTTTCAAAATGGGACGTGCTGGCGCTGCTTGTGGTGCCGATGTTCGCGTCCTATTTCTTCGACGATATGTTCTCGGCGGTGTCCCAGATTTTCAAGACTCCGGAATTGCTGGAACTTGGATGGGACTCCGCAGACTACGGATTCTACGCGGGCGGGTATTCTTTCCTCTGCGTGTGGGGAGGACTTATTTTCTGCGGGATGCTGCTCGACAAATGGGGAGTGAGAGTCACAGGGTCGATATTCGTCGGGATGATGGCCGTGGGAGCCGCGATGGTGACCGCCGCAATTTCAGCCGGACTGGCGCCGAAGGTTTCCCTGACTGTCTCATACATCGGCTGTATGCTGTTCGGACTCGGGTCGGAAATTGCCGGAGTCGCGGTGACACGTTCGATAGCAAAATGGTTCAAGGACGGCCCGATGGCACTCGCGATGGGTCTTCAGCTGGCGATTGCCCGTCTGGGAACGGCCGCCGCACTGCTGATTTCCCCCGTGCTCATAGCCGAACACACCGACGGGACGATTTACAAGCTGTCTGAGACGAACCGCCCCGCGCTTGTCGGCCTCGCGCTGCTGATGCTCGGATGCGTGCTCTGGGCCGCGTTCGTCGCGATGGATGCAAGATTTGACAGGAATAGCTCGGCCGTGGCAGGATGCGCCGACATGAAATCGGAGCAGAAAGAGGAGGACAAGTTCCGGTTTTCGGACATATTCAGAATCCTCGGGAACAAGCGCTTTCTCATGATTGCGCTGCTGTGCGTGTTCTTCTACTGCTGCATCATATCGTTCAAGAAATTCGCGACTTCCATTCTCATTCCGCGCTTCGACATACCGTCGGAAACTGCCGGGGTGATGGTCTCGATGATACCTTTCTTCACCGTCGTGTTCGCCCCGCTGTTCGGCCTGCTTGTCGATAAGGCCGGGAAAGGTTCCCGGTGGATGATTTCCGGAGCGGTTCTGGTCTTCATCGCGCATCTGATGATTGCCTTTGCCCCCGCAAGAATGAGCATCGGAGGGACGATAGCAGACACGAGATTTCTGGGATATGTCGCCATCGGCATACTCGGAATCGGCTACTCGCTGCTCCCGGCCGCCATGTGGCCTTCGGTGCCGAAGATTGTTCCGGAGAAGAACCTCGGCACTGCCTACTCCCTGATTTACTGGATTCAGAACATAGGGCTGATGACCGTTCCGGTCGCGGTAGGAGCGATTTTCAAACGCTTTGACGGGATTGAGGCGGCAATGAGGTCCGAGTACATCTTCATATCCCTTTCCGTCGTCGCCATCATAATTTCCGTGCTGTTCGCGCTGTCGTCGAGGGAAGACAAGAGATATCCCCAATATCAATAGTCAATCATCCCTATCTTGCCGAGTTCCAGAACTGTGTCAATCTTGAGGATTGCGAAGAGGAGTTCCTTCGCGTCCCATGTGTCCTGCTGGAAGAAGTCGAAATATGGCTTCAGAAGAGCATACAGCTCGTGTGCTTTCTGAAAGTCTCCGATTCCGTAGTTTTCGCCGAAGGTAATCTCATCAGTCGTGTCGATAACCGTCGCGAGCCGTTTCTTGCTGTCCGATGTTTCGCCCTCGGCGGCCTCGCAGGCCACATTGTAATATTTCACAAACTCGTACCTGTCGATTTCCGCCCTATAATTACCCTTATCATTCTTTATATATCTCAGGAAGCCGACGACATCGTTCTTCTCGGAGTTCTTTAACAGCGAATTGAAGCCCCGCGCAACACTGCCCATGACACCCACAGCGGAATCAAACGATTCGTCCGCCCAGATTTCGCGTAAATGCTCAATTTCTCCATTGCGGTTTTTGAATATCACCGAATAATCAACCTTGGCAAAATGTTCATTCACAAACTTGAATATTGCATAATGCGTATTATTCCTTATATCATAAGTCTTGTCCTGACGGGTAATCTCATCCTGAAATTCAAACATCCGTCCAATCAAATACAATGGCTTGAAAAGCAGATTATCATAGTCATTTTTAAGCGACTCGTCGGAAATCCTACTCTCGGCAAAGTGCTTCGTCGCCACCTCAACCTCAACATTATAGTTTCGGAAAAGAAGCCTTTCCTCATGCATTTTCTTGTAAACCGAAGAATCAACGGCATCGATAGGCAGGACAAAATCATCCGGCAGAGTCATGAGTTTCAAGACATTAGACTCAGACGGGTAACGCAGTCTGCGACCATTTTCCCTATTGCTTTTATGCCTGAACTTCAGCAACATCGCACAAGTACACACCAGATTCCGATAAAAATGCCTCGGAATATCCTTGAAAGCATTTTTCTGAGCGTCTAACGGAGCTTTCTGAGTGTGCTGCTCGGTGCTCTTCTGAGCTTTCCAAGTCCAATAGCCGATAACCGCAGAGACAGCGGCAACCGCCAGAGACA
>CAVBPI010000107.1:0-623 GCA_963596955.1 bacterium
GTCGCTCTACCGCGTCCCGTTCTACGACTCCCCCGTCCTCATCACGGAAGCGTCGGCGATAGAATAAGAATATATCCACAGACGGACAAATATTCATAAAATATGATATATCAATAAATTAAAAACATAAGAACACATGAAACACATAACAATTCTCATCATCTCACTTCTCGTTTCCATCCCCGCATGGAGCGGACTCAGGCTCAGCGACGCGGAATGGAAGAGGCTCGAAACGGAGAAAATCTCGTCAGTCGAATGGGACCGCGCCATACTCGACTATCCTCGGCAGGTGGGAAAGAACTCAAAACGCGACATTCACGGTTGGGGTCCGGTGATTTCGCTCTGCGTCCTGCACTGCGGAGACACGGAGGGCATCGGGGAGATGTACGAGCCTGACGACAACACGCGCTCGGCTCTCCGCAAGGCCGTCGAGGGACGCAGCGTGAAGGACCTCATCGACCGGAAGAGCCGACTCGTGAAAAAGGAGTACAGGAAGATTGACATAGCGATATATGACCTGATCGGGGTACTGCTCGACAAGCCTGCCTACCATCTTTTCGGAGAGCCGGCATCGACGGACATTCCTGTCTATTCTGGCATGATATATCTCGACGACTGCGAGT
>CAVBPI010000107.1:633-1209 GCA_963596955.1 bacterium
TTAAGCTCAAGACGGGACGCGGGCTGATGTGGATGCCCCGGAAGGAAGGTCTCAGGAGGGACATCGAGATTACGCGCCGCATCCACGAGGAGTTCCCGGACGTGGAGATTCTTGCCGACGCCAACGACGCCTACACGATTCAGGAGTGCATCGAGTACCTTGAGGGGATAAAGCCGCTCAGGCTCTACTGGATTGAGGAGCCGTTCCGGGAAAACGCCACGGACCTGCGCACGCTGAAGGTCTGGAAGCTTCAGAACGCGCCGGAGATGCTCGTAACCGACGGGGAATTCAAGCCGGACAACGACGAGATGATGTCGCTCGCGGAAAAGGGGCTCCTCGACGTGTTCCTCCAGGACATCATCGGCTACGGGTTCACGAACTGGATTGAACTGCTGCCGAAGCTCACCGCGCTCGGCATTCAGGCCTCGCCGCACTGCTGGAAGTCGTTCACCAAGACGATTTATGCGGCATATTTCGGAATGGCGTTCGGTCATGTGCCGACGGTGGAGGGCGCGACCTGCTTCTCGAAGGACGTCGATTTCGGAGGCTGCCGCATCGAGAACGGGCTGTTCATAC
>CAVBPI010000107.1:1257-6467 GCA_963596955.1 bacterium
ATGAAATACGAATGAGAAAGATGATGCAGGTTATTTTTTGAAGGTTTCTTAGGAAATTTACAAAAAACGGGGCTTTATGAAACGGAAAGTCATTGCGGCGACGCTGGCGGCCGCGCTGATGATGCTCGTCGGGATGCTTTACGGACCGGAATCGCTTTACGGGCAGACTCCGCTTTACGGGCAGGACATTTCCCTGAACGGGACATGGGAATGCGGACGCGGACCGGAATACGGCTTCACGGCGGAGGTGCCAGGACTTGCGTTTGACCCGACGGCGGCGGAGGCCGTGCGCTACAGGAGGCAGGTACGCCTGCCGGAAGGAGACTGGACGGACGCGGTGCTTGAGCTCAAGGGGGCGCGGTTCAGGCCTGAAGTCTATGTGAACGGAGAGCTGCGGAGCTCGGCCGAGGGCGGGATGACAAGGACCATGCACAGGCTAAACGGGGCCGGGGTGGCTCCCGGAGCCGAAATCTGCCTTGAAATAAGATTAGCATCGCTGGAGGACGTGCCCAAGGAGGACGCGTCGTTCATCCCGGAAGTCGATCAGTGGAGGAGCAACCGCTCGTCCTGCCTTTGGGACGATGTGGTCCTGCATCTTTATCGTGGCGCAAGGACCGACAGGGCTCTCGTTGACTACCGCCATGCCCGGCGCAGGGCCACGCTGACCTATCGGGTAGCCGGTTCAGAAGCCGCATCCGCAAGGATTTCTCTCGGAAGCGTCACGCTGACCGGCCCGGCACACGAGGGCGAGAACAGAGTCGCAATTGACTGCCGGGAACTTGCGGAATGGTTCCCGGCACATCCCGAATGCCACCGATTGCACATCAGCCTTCTGGATAGGGACGGAAATACGCTTTCGGAGTATTCCCAGACGGTCGGTCTGCGCGAGTTCCGCGTGAAGGACAGGCAGTTCGAGATGAACGGACGGCCGTCGCAGCTGCGCGGAGGCTCGGTGGTCTGGCACCGCTGGGTCAGGGACGCGGACGCGCGGAATGTGGCCTTTGACGCCAAGTGGTTCGGCGACAACATCCTGCGCCGCATAAGGGAGCACGGAGGCAACTACATCCGCTTCCACCTCGGCGTGCCGCCCGAGCGCATACTCGACCTGTGTGACAGCCTCGGGCTTGCCGTCCAGTACGAATGGAGTTTCTTCCACGGACTCCCGGCGAGCTATGAAAGCCTCGTGGAACAATACGGCAACTGGCTCGATGTGGCCTCGCGCCATCCGTCCGTCTGCCTGCTGCACCCCTACAACGAGACCGACGCGGACGAACTCGCGACGGCATGGAAGGCGCTTGACCACATTCTCCCGCAGTACCCGCCGCTCGTGCTCGAAGACCGCGACGTGCTGCACATCCACCGCTACTGGTGGGGAATGAGCGAAAACCTCGGGCTCTACTACGACTCCTACCGGCAGTTCGTGAAGCCGATTGTCGTTGATGAGTTCGGCGGAATCTATCTCGACCGCAACGGGGACATGGGCGGCTACCCGATGATTCCCAAAGGAATGAAGCGCTGGCTCGGGGCAAACCACACGGCCGCCGAAAGGCTTCACCAGCAGGAACTTGCCTCGGGAAAGGTCGGCGAATACTGGCGCAGGACAGGAGCCGCAGGGCTCGGGGTCTTTCCGATTACCAGCAGCTTCGAGGACGGGAACAACTGGTTTCTCGGAGAACTCGCGGAAGGCTCTCCCAAGCCGGTCTGGGACGCGATGACCCCGGCATGGTCGGCAAGGAGCGTGTCCATGGACATCTGGAACCGCAATTTCACGCCCGGGCAGGACATCGAAGTCCCGACATATCTCTTCAACGACACTGAGGAAGAGACTGTGCTGAGGGTTCTCTATTCGGTGACGACGGCTGACGGGGCCACGATTCTTTCGGAGACGAAGGAATATCCCATGAAACCATATTCCCGTGACATTCAGAAACATACCTTCCATCTTCCGAGAACCTGCGGGAATTTCGTCATCTCGGCGAAACTGATGAATCCGACGGCGGAGGTGAAGGCGGAGGTCGTCTCGAAATGGGAAATAAATCTGCTGAAGGCCGAAGCCTCCGAAAATCTGAAGAATGCGGGGATATATGTCCCGTCCAACGAACATGAGCTGCGGACAATGGCGGCAAATCAAGGTCTCCGGCTTGTGGATGACCCTCGGGACGCAAGACTGATTGTGATGAGTTCACCAGATTTCGGGAATATGGGGAAATGGCGCGCCGAACTTGACGGGGCGATTTCGCGCGGGACTTCGGTCGTGCTGCTGAATGCGGGAAAGCGCACGCTCGGAAAGTCCTACAATGACAGGGCACGCAGGCTCGGACAGGTGTCGGGGTCGCCGAAGCTGCTGGAGGCGGACATAACCCACGAGGAACTGTTTGCGGGAATATCCGTGAACTGTGTGGAGGTTGCCGAACCGGAAAGCCACATCCACCCCGCGCAGCGTGACAGTTCGCTCTGGAAGGGACTGTCACCGGACTGCACTAGGCTCTGGAACGGGCTGCGGGGCGGGCTCATCGTGCCTGCCGCCACAGTCGAAATCGAGGGTCTGTCGCAGGAGGCTTTTCTTGCTGACTGGGCGACCAAAGGCGCCGACACTGAGAAGATTCGCGGAGGCGAGCCGCTCTACGCCTACGAATACTGCGGCTTCTACCGTTTCAACGGCCGTCCCGACAATGCGGAGGCGGAAGCTTCCCTGCGCAGTCAGGTGGCGTTCCTGATTGAGGATATGCCGGCGCTGGCTCTCTCGCTTCCTGTCCACACTCCGGTGCGGGTCACAGACCTCACGGCAGGCTACAGGAGCAACAGCGGCGGACGGGCGACGGGCTTCACGTCTCTTGCGGAAGCCGGGAAAGATCTTGTGCGCACGCCCGTGACCTGCATTTTCTTCGGAGAGGGAGAGGGTCGGCTGGTCATCTCGCAGCTGCTGACGGAGGGCAGGCTGGCCGAGGGGGTTGCAGGCGTCGGCGGAACCTGTCCGCCTTGCTATGATGAGGCGGCGGTGCAGCTAACTCTAAACATTCTGGAATATGCCCTACGGGAAAAATAAAAAGCGGATTGCTTCGTTGCGCCTTGCACTCCATCTTTTTATTTTCCCCTAACTACAATTTTTATTACTATGGTTGGTTTTGTTTTTTCTGGGATAGTTGCCTTGATGACATCCGGGGCGATGCCTGAAATCGAGCCGGATTGTGAACCCGAGACCGGCCTGGTGTCCATCTGCACGAAAAATTCGTCGATGGTCTTTGAGGCGGTGCCGGGAGAGGCGCTGAAGATGGTTCATTACGGGGCGAGACAGGATGAGCTCGCTGAGTTTGAATGCTCAGGGATAAAGGCTCATGATTACTACCCGGCATTCGGCCTCACGCCCTGTGACGCATTCGCCGTGGCTGCGGTTCAGCCGGACGGGAACATGACTCTGGACCTGCGCGTCACCTCCGTCGAGAAAGGCGGCTGGGAGGGCGGCGAGACGCTGTGTATCACCACCCGTGACAGCTTCTACCCGTTTTCAGTGAGGCACATCTTCAAAAGCTACCGCGACGAGGACATAATCGAGGCCAGCACGGAGCTCACAAATTCCGGTCGCCGTCCGATAACGCTCACCCGCTGCCGGTCCTCCGTGCTTCCCATTCGAATCGGAAATGTCTGGACGACAACATTCTACGGGTCATGGGCAGGCGAATGCGGGCTCTGCACCGAGCCTTTGACACGCGGAGTCAAAATCATCCGAAGCGCCGAAGGCTCACGCAATTCCCAAGGCGCACACGCCGAAGCCATAATAAGCCTTGACGGGAAGCCGGACGAGACACACGGAAGGGTCATCGGGGCGGCGCTATGCTGGGGCGGCGACTACGAGCTTGAATTTGCCACCGACAGTGGAGACTGCCACCTGTTCTCCGCCGGCATCCTCATCGACGGCACCGGCGGCATCCCGCTCGCTCCACGCACGACATTCAGAACTCCGGAAGTAGCCTATTCATGGTCGGACAGCGGCATGGGGCAAATGAGCCGCAGCTTCCACCGCTGGGGCCGGCGTTGGCGGCTCCACGACGGGGACAGGGAAAGGAAGATTGTCCTCAACAGCTGGGAAGGCGTGCATCTCGACATCTCGGAACCCGTCATAGGCAAGATGATGGAGGATGCGGCGGGACTCGGAGCCGAACTTTTCGTCCTCGACGACGGCTGGTACGGAGGCAAATACAGCCGCATGAAGCCGGACTGCGCGCTCGGGGACTGGGAAACCGACAGCAATAAACTTCCGCACAGCCTCGATTCCCTTGCCCGGAAGGCCTCAGCCTGCGGCATAGGATTCGGCCTGTGGATTGAACCGGAGATGACAAATTCCCAAAGCGAGCTATACGAAAGGCATCCCGACTGGGTGCTCAAGGCCGCCCACAGGGAACTTTCCTGCGGGCGCGGCGGCACACAGCTCGTGCTCGACCTCTGCAACCCCGAGGTGCAGGACTTCGTGGTCGGAACAGTGAACGGACTCCTGAACCGGAATCCCGGCATAGAATATCTGAAATGGGACTGCAATATGTCCTTCCATGAGCGCGGAAGCAGCTTCCTCAAGGATCAGCGCCTGCTCATGACCGAATGGTGGAAAGGCTTCACGGAAGTCTGCGGCCGAATCCGCAGTGAATGGCCGGAAATAACCATGCAGCTCTGCGCCGCAGGCGGCGGAAGGGTGAACTGGGGCGTGCTCCCGTGGTTCGACGAGTTCTGGACCAGCGACAACACGGATGCCCTCCAGCGCATTTTCATCCAGTGGGGCAGCTCGATGTTCTTCCCCACGCTCGCCTCCGGAGCCCACGTCAGCGCCGTTCCCAACAAGGCGACCCAGCGCTCGGCGTCGCTGAAATACAGGATTGACGTGGCGATGAGCGGTCGTCTCGGCCTTGAACTCGTGCCGGAGGAGATGAGCGCCGAGGAAAAGGAGCAGTGCCGCCGCGCGATTGCCCAATACAAGGAAATCCGTCCCGTCGTCCAGCTGGGCGACCTCTACCGCCTCATCTCCCCCTACGACAATCTCGGAGCGGCATCCCTGCTCTACGCCTCTCCGGAAAAAGACCGGGCGGTTCTGTTCTGGTGGCGGCTCGCGAATTTCCAGGGAGTAAGCCTCCCGCGCGTGCGCCTGCAAGGCCTCGACCCCGCCGCGACCTACCGCATCCGCGAACTCAACCGCTGGTCCTCCGAACCGCCCCTCCCCTTCG
>CAVBPI010000107.1:6477-7741 GCA_963596955.1 bacterium
CTCCCGCCCAAGCACTTTCAAGTCCCCGCCACCCTCCGAGGCGAATGGTCCAGCCGCGTCCTCAGTCTCGAACAGCTCCGGTGATTGCCGAACAGCCATTAGACAACGGATTCTGCGGTGACCAATATTACGGAATATATTACACTGATTACGGAACGACGGGGCTGCGGATGCGCGGAATCGTTTTAATATGTTATATTTGCTGCGGAATGAGGCGATATTTGAGAAAAGCTCCGCCGTCATGGGAATATTTCTGAAATATACTGAATACGCTGAAATATGGCTAACGAACACAAGAACAATGAGATACAGACGATAGAGACCGTCGCGGAGTATAACGACATTTTCGGGGTGGAGACGCTTCACCCGCTCGTGAGCGTGATTGACTGGTCGAAGTGCCCGCCGATGAGGCACTGCCGGCACAAGTTCGGGTTCTATGCCGTGTTCCTGAAGGAAGTGAAATGCGGGGACCTGATTTACGGAAGGCAGAAGTATGATTATCAGGAAGGTACAGTCGTGTGCATCGCGCCGGGGCAGGTCGTCGGAGTGGAGGACAACGGCGAGGTGTTCCAGCCTAAGGGATGGGCGCTGGTGTTCCATCCGGACCTGATTCACGGGACGTCGCTCGGGCGGCACATCGGGGAATATTCGTTCTTCTCCTACGAGTCCAACGAGGCGCTGCATCTTTCGGAAAGGGAGCGTGCCGTGTTCATCGACTGTCTGAACAACATCCGTCAGGAACTTGAGCATCCGATTGACCGTCTCAGCAAGAGGCTGATTTCCACGAACATAGAGCTGCTTCTCGACTATTGTCTGCGGTTCTATGAGCGGCAGTTCGTCACGCGCGAGAACGTGAACAAGGATATACTGACGCGCTTCGAGAACCTTCTGAACAGATATTTTGAAGGAAACAATGCAGCGACGAACGGGCTTCCGACAGTCCGCTGGTGCGCCGGCGAACTCTGCCTCTCCCCCAACTATTTCGGAGACCTCATCCGCAAGGAAACCGGAAGTTCCGCCCAGGAATACATCCAGCGTAAAATAATAAGTCTCGGGAAGGAGCGTCTGCTCGATCCCGAGAAATCAATCTCGCAGGTTGCCTGGGAACTGGGATTTCAGTACCCGCAGCACTTCACGAGAGTTTTCAAAAAAGCCACCGGTATGACCCCCAACGAGTACATCAGGAATTAAAAATCCTTAAGGAAAGGGGATGCATAAAAGGATGGGATGCAAGGCGGATGGTGAAGATGAATACCGCAGCAAC
>CAVBPI010000108.1:0-7546 GCA_963596955.1 bacterium
GTACTATCGCTTATACCATAGCGGCAACGATATAAAATCATGAGTTACCGCTGCATTATCGAATTATTCGGCGCGGGAGGATTTGGCGGGGAGGGAGAAGGCGTCGGTGGGGAGGGTGGCGGACTGGAAGAAATCGGTCATTTTGTATTCGTTGACGTTGCCGTTGAACTCAGTGAGCTTCATGTACTGGAGGAGACCGTCGGACTTGCGGTAGCTTAGCTCGATGCGGGAGTAGCCGCGGACGGATTTCTTGCGGGCGGTGATGGTGACGTCGGTCGAGCGGGCGAAGTTCTGAACCTGGATGTCGGCGTCGTTCTCGTCGGCAACCTTCTGGGTGTCACCCTTCACGCAGTTGAGAAGCGTCGCGCTCATCCCGCGCATCGGGGCGTTCTTCGTGGTGTCGAAGCGGCGTTCCTTGCCGGCCTGACGGATGAAGACAGCGGTGCCGTCGATGACAACGAGGTTGGTCGAAGGGGCATCGTAGTGGAGGGCTAGGCTGCCGGGGGCCGCATAATAAATCTTGCCGGAATCCTTCTCCGTGACGCCGGCCGCGGTCTTGGTGTGGGTGAAACTTGCCTCAAGTCCCTTGACCTGAGCTGAAAGGGCCGTGACACAGAGGAGAGCGGCGATAAGGGATACTATCTTCTTCATAATAATTATTTTACGCACGAAACAATCATTGAGCCCCCGAGCCGACAGAGCCTCAATCATTTTGAGCCGGGAGATACCCGCAAAAAATATTCCCTGAAACATCACGCCCCAGTCAGACGCCTTCTATAGAACGGAATTTTCAGAATCATGCGGAAGAGGAACGGCTCAATCGAGTAGGAAAGGAGGATTGAGGCGGACATTCCTATGATGGAACTGATGCCGATGCTGCGGATGGCAGGGTGAACCGCGAAGAGGAGCGAGCCGGTCACTACTATGAGAATCATCGCGGAAAGGCCGATTGCCGTCTTGTGGTAGTTCAGCATCTCGGTTCCCTTGCCCGAGGCGGCGGCGAGAAGGCCCTGCATCACGAAGATGCTGTAATCGACTCCGATGCCGAAGATGAATGACGAGATGATGATGTTTATGAGATTGAACTTCAGGCCGAAGAGCCACATTATACCCTGCACGACATACCAGCTGAGGGTCATCGGGAGGAATGCTATGAGGCTGACGGCGAAGTTGCGGAACGACAGGAGAAGGACTATGAATACGAAGGCCATCGAAATCCACAGAATCGTGTTGAAGTCGTTGTGGATGATTTCGACCATATTGCCAGTGTAGAAGAAAGGATCGACCACGAGCGAGCCATCGACCTTGGCCACCGCCTTGTTCACGCTCATCTTTTCCTGCTCCGGCATGAGCGCGGAGACGAAAATCATGTAGGTGCCGTCCTTGCCGCGCTCGATGAAGTTCGAGGTGACAGACTCGGGGAGAACGCCGGAGTCATAGAGCGATTCAGGAGCATAGTCGGCCTCGCACAGCGCCGTGAACGGAGTGAAGAGCGCCGGATTCAGCCCCTGCTCGCGCGCCGCCCTTTCGAGACGGGACTGCGTGACCTGAAGCCGGGTGCGGCCGCCTCCTACGGGGTAGTTCCAGTAGGTCGTCCAGTCATAGATGCGTTCCTGCTGCTCGTCTTCCGGGACGAGGAACGCGCTGAAGTCGCTGTGGCTCTTAATCAGTCCACCGCGCTGAAGAGAGTCGAGGGCGGAGGAGAGCCTGCGGCTGCAGAGAATCGCCGAGTCGAGGGTAGAGCCGGTCGCGGCATAGTACTGCGATGACCAGCCGCCGTTGTTCTCGGCGTTGTAGATGTTCAGCGACTCGCGCACCTTGGGGCTCATGTAGTTGATGTCGCGGAGATTGCTGTCAAATTCGGGCGACGGGAGGAAGAGGCAGACAAGGGCAATCGCGCCTATCGTCCCGAGAATCCACGGATTGCTGTCAAGCGGCAGCGAGTTTATCCGGTCGAAGAGCGCGAAGGCCTTCTCCGACTTGCGGTTGCGCTCCGGGCGGAAGAACTGCGGGAGGAAAACCAGCGCGAAGAATGTCGTGCCCACCATGGCGAAGGACGCGAACAGACCGAAGTCGCGCAGAAGTTCGCTGCTGGTGAAGAGCAGTCCGGCAAACGCGCCTATAGTGGTGAGGCAGCCGAGGAAAACCGGAGTCGATTCGTCGCGGAGCACCCTCTCCGGGTCATCCACATATTTGTAGTGTGTCAGCACGTGCAGGCAGTAGCTCAGGGCCACGCCGAGCACAATCGCGCCTATGCCGACCGCCATCAGGGACATGCTCCCCTTTATCCAGTACATCATCGCGAGTGCCGCGAGCGTGCCGTAAGCCACCGGCGAGAGCAGCAGGAGCAGCGACGACTTGTTCTTGAAGAAGAGTGAAATCAGAAGGATGATGAGAAGCAGGGATATGCCCACGGTCATCACGAGGTCGGCCTTGATGCGGCGCGAGTTGTTTGCGCTCATTGCCGGAGCCCCGTGCATGAACACCTCGACCTCCGGATGATGCGCCTCAAAGGCATCAATCTCAGTCTCTATCATCTTGACGAAATCGGCCGAGGCCTGCGAATCCATATAGTCGAATCCCGGAGCCACGAACGCCATCACGACATTCCCGTCCTTCGTGAAGAGGTGGCGGTTCTTCAGGGCCATCCCGGTTGCGGTCTTCCCTGAACCAGCCGCATCCCCCGCACCGGCCACGGCAGTTCCGCCCATAGCCTTTTTCAGCGACGAGAGCATTCCGTAGCGAAGCCCCGCAGGGTCATATCCCACAAGCATGGAAATATTCCCGTCCTCGTCATTTTCAAGCATTTCGGCGTTCTCCGCCATCCGGGCGCGTATGCTCTCCCACGTCAGCAGACTGTCGAAGGCGGCGTAGCACTCGGGAGCGACGAAGGTCGGGAACTCAGCGACGGCATAGTCCATCGCGCTCATCATCATGTCGTCGTCGAGGCAGGAAAGGACGCTCGCGATGTATTTCCCGTTGTCGCGGAGTGTCAGCGAATCAATGAACTCGTCGCAGAAATCGCTGAGAGTTTCCGCGTCAAGAACAGGATCAGTCCCCACCTTCTCCACCGAAAATCCCTTGGGGGCAATCTGGATGAAGACCTTGTCCTTAACCTTCAAGTTACTGAACACCAGTTCATACGACGCGGAATTATCGGTCTTGGGCAGGAGTTTTATGATGTTCTCCTCATAGTGCAGCCGGAATCCGAAAACGGCAAAGACCACGGCCGAGCCGAGCATCAGCGTCCACATCAGCCACCGGTGTCCCTTGAGAAAACGATATATGGGAATGAATATCCTCTCCATATTATTTTGTCATATAATTTTCAAAATCTCGCGAAGTTACAAAATATTTTGCTTACATTTGCAAAGTTTTGGGCACACGTCCCGAAGCAGAGTATAAACCTTTAAAAATAAACAATGATGAAGAGATTAAGCTATCTTCTCGCTCTCGGGGCGCTTCTCACGCTCGGGACAGGTTGCGAAAAGGAACCGGCAACCGACAGCACCACCACACCAGTTCCGCTTTATGTCAACACTTGGACAGTCACACAAGGCGATCCGGCCTCGGACAAAGGTCTTCAGACCATCATTTACGAAATCAATGCCGACAAGACATTTAATTTGGGATATGTCGCGACTGAGAGTATTATTAAAGAACTGAAGGACGACTTCCTGCCTTCCACTGACACCGACACTCCTGCCATTGACGGTGACAATCCGACAACCGACGAGGGCGACGATGCGGAAGATGAAGAACAGAAGAAAATAATTGAAAAGATAAACTCCATTGAGGTTGGTGATGTCATCATCATGTTCAGGGGCATGTATGTCGAGATTCCTGGAGAAAAGAACGACAGCTATCTGTCCCTGTTCATCCTGCATGAAATCAGCGACACGGGCATAGAAATGGCCGAGTCAATGCGCAATGAGCTCCATATTCTCAATGTCACGAAGGATGAAATCACGCTCAAGAACGAAGAAGTCTCAGAGCCTGCGATGACCATGAAGAGTCTGGAGACTTCGGGAATAACTCTCGGAAAGACTGTAGATTGCAGCGACTTCATAGATTTCTAATTCTTAAAACAAACATAAAAACATTTGACAATATGAAGAAATTGATATACAGCGCATTCGCGCTCGCGGCTCTTACCCTTGCAAGCGCCTGCGACAAGCAGAACACCGAACCGGCCGAGGAGCCGAGACTTTATGTAAACACATGGGCCGTGAATTTCAACGAGACCGACGACGCGACAAAGGATGAATGGACAGTGTTCACACTGAATGCCGACGGTACGGCGACAATTGGTGAAGTCTTTAGCCAAAAGTCACTGGACAATTTCAAGGAGGAAATAGACACGGAAAAACTCACGGAGGAACAGAAAGCCCTTGTCGATGGTCTGAAGGAATACGATGTTGTCAGGGTGGAAGGCTGGTATTCCATAAAGGCCAATGCCGACGGTAGCAATGTACTGTGCTTCGTGTTCGACAGCATGTATAATGGCGAAGTCGAAAGGCATAGTATAAGTTTCCATGTCAAGGACATTACAAAAGATCACATGCTTGTCTTCGGCGGATTCGATGCCAAGGACGAACCATATTTCTGCGATGCGTACAGCCTTGAGACCTCACCGATGAAGCCAGGAACATTCTACGAGCAGAAAACTGTCAGCGAAATTCCGTCAAAAGAACCGGAATATTCATAATCGACAACTACATACAACAAAAAAGCACCCCGAAGGTCATTCCCTCCGGGGTGTTTTTTATAGCTTACATTCAAGCTTAAATATGTGCTGAGAGTAAAAGTCGTATAAAAGGATGGGATGCAAGGCGGACGGTGAAGATAATACCGCAGCAACCTGAGGGTTGTGAGGATATTTTCAAGCCGTCCAACGAAGCAGACCGCCTTTTAGGCGGCTTTTACCTACTTTCTAATAGCTGCAATGCCAGGCAGTTCTATGCCTTCCAGATATTCAAGCATAGCACCGCCGCCGGTTGATACATAGCTAACCTTGTTGGCGAAGCCCATCTGAGTGACAGCCGCAACGGAGTCGCCGCCGCCGACGAGGGTGAACGCGCCGTTCTCGGTTGCCTTCGCAAGCATCTCTGCCACCTTCATCGTGCCCTTTGCAAATGCAGGAATCTCGAACACTCCGACAGGACCGTTCCAGAGGATGGTCTTTGACTTCATGATGACGTCCTCCCAAGTTGCGAGCGTGCTCGGAGCGGCATCTACACCCTCCCATCCGTCAGGAATCTCGGTGTTGCGGCAAACCTTGGTGTTCGCGTCGTTGGAGAATGCGTCTGCGATGACAACCTCGTCGGAAAGATAGAGCTTCACGCCCTTCTCCTCGGCCTTCTTGATGATGTTGAGAGCGAGATCCATCTGGTCGTCCTCGCAGAGGGAGTTGCCGATGTGACCGCCCTGAGCCTTCTTGAAGGTATAGACCATACCGCCGCCGATAATCATGTTATCGACGATGTCGAAGAGGTGCTCGATGATGCCGATCTTTGAAGAGACCTTGGCGCCGCCGATGATTGCGGTAACAGGGTGCTCCGGAGTCTTGAGGACACGGTCAATCGCCTTGATCTCGCCTTCCATCACATAGCCGAACATCTTGTCGTTAGGGAAGTAGTCGGCGATGAGGGCTGTCGATGCGTGTGCGCGGTGAGCCGTTCCGAACGCGTCGTTGATGTAGCAGTCGGCGTATGAAGCAAGCTTCTCGACGAACTTCTTCTGGCTTTCCTTGACAGCGGCCTTAGCTGCCTTCTTCTCCTCGTCGGTAGCGTCCTCCGCGAGTCCTCTCGGCTTGCCTTCCTCCTCTGCGTAGAAACGAAGGTTCTCAAGAAGAAGAACCTCGCCCGGCTTGAGGGCAGCGGCCTGCGCGTCAGCCTTCATGCAGTCGTCGGTGAACTTCACCTGAGTTCCGAGGAGTTCCTCAAGGTGCGGAAGGATGTGCTTGAGAGAGAATTTCTCAGTGACGCCCTTCGGACGGCCGAGGTGTGACATGATGATGAGTGAACCGCCCTTCTCAAGGACTTTCTTGAGGGTAGGGATTGCGGCACGCATACGTGTGTCGTCAGTGATTTCGAATTTTTCGTTGAGCGGAACGTTGAAATCCACGCGAACGATGGCCTTCTTGCCGGCGAAATCGTAAGTTGAAATGTTCTGTTGCATAACTTATTATATAAAATATCGTATTTCCGGATATTATCAACAACATAAGCCCGTTTCACACAAGACGGACTGCAAAGATAGCAATTTTTATGCTAACTTTGTGAAAATTTGAGGATATGACAATAGAAAGCCCAAGTCCGCTGTGGAAGGATTACCAGCTCATCGACTGCGGAAACTTTGAGAAACTCGAACGGTTCGGAAAGATTGTGATGGCGCGTCCCGAGCCCAAGGCGATATGGGACAAGTCGCTGTCGGAGGACGAGTGGAACCGTCTGATGCACACGCGGTTCGCTCCCGGAGCCGGATTCGGAAAGGCCGGAAAGGAGGACAGCGGCACATGGAAGCGCATGAAACGGATGGACGACCAGTGGTTCATCGGCTATAAGGGTTACGGGGCGGAGAACGGCGCCGGCATCGGAGCGGCCGACAAAGGACTTTCCGATTCGGGCGTTCCGGCAGCCGGACCGTCGTTCCGGCTGCGGCTTGGCCTGACGTCGTTCAAGCACGTGGGAGTGTTCCCGGAGCAGGCACCCAACTGGGAGTACATCTACTCGCACACGAGATTCCTTGTGGAAAAGGCAAGGGCGGAAGGAAAGCCCATACCCAAGGTTCTGAACCTCTTCGCCTACACGGGGGCGGCATCGCTCGCGGCAAAGGCGGCCGGGGCGGACGTAACTCACCTCGACTCGGTGCGGCAGGTCGTGACCTGGACCAAGGGAAACATGGAGAACAGCGGACTGGACAACATCCGCTGGGTTGTGGAGGATGCGCTCAAGTTCGCCCGCCGCGAGGCAAAGAGAGGAAATGTCTATCAGGGAATCATACTCGACCCGCCGGCCTACGGGCATGGGCCTGACGGCGAGAAATGGAAGCTGGACGAGTGCCTAAACGATATGCTCAAGTGCGTCTCGGCGATTCTTGCCCCCGCGGACAGCTTCATGGTGCTGAACCTCTACTCGAACGGCTTCAGCGCGGTGCTCGGGGAGACGGTCGTGCGGCAGAATTTTTGTCTCAGGACGGGGTTCAAGGAGATTCAGAGCGGGGAGCTTGTGCTGACGGACAATTACGGGAAGAGGCTGCCTCTGAGCATTGTAGTTCGTCTGTCAAGGTGACGGGACGGGGCGAAGAAAAGGCGATCTGCTTCGTTGCACATGAAATTCAAGTCCTCACAACCCCAAGGTTGCTCCGGGTTGAATTTCCTGATGCGCCTTGCATCTCATCCTTTTCTTCATCCCCTTTCTTTAAGTGATTTTTGTTGGGATTATTTTTGAGTATAAAAACATAATGATTTCGTTATATATTTTTGATAAACACTAAAATTTATGAATTTTAAAAGACTTATTTTTCTTGCCGCGGCGATTTTGGG
>CAVBPI010000109.1:0-982 GCA_963596955.1 bacterium
GAATGTTGTTTTCGCAAGATATTCCGCGCTCACGAATGAGAAGGTTCCGTTCAGCGCGTCGAAAATCATGAGCAGGATGCCCAGAATCAGCAGGCATTCGACAACGGCGAGCGTCGCCCCCAGCAGGCGGTTCAGCCATCCGAGCAGCACCACCTTAATAATCTTCTCCAGAATCTTCCCGACCATTGTCAGCACGAGTACCACGACGCAGAAAATCAGCACGAAGGCAATGACTTTCAGCACGGTGTCGTCAAGCGAAATCCAGCCTTTAAGCCACTGGCTCACCGGCGCGGAGCAGGTCACTGACAGCCAAACCCCGAGGCACAGCGCCACAAGGGAGACAACCTGCCCGATGAATCCTTTCTTCAGCCCGATGCACAGGGCAATCAGCAGGCAGACTATAACAATAATGTCAAATACGCTCATGTCACTAAAATTTGTCCGAAGGCAAAATCCGGAGGTCGTCCGCTCCTTCGGAAAAACTCTGCAAAAATAATCATTTTGTAAAAACTCCACAATTCATTATCTTTGTCAGTTCAAAAAGTTTGAGGGCGTCCGACGGAAAAGCCGGGAGCCTTCGGGTGCGGGTTTGGAAAACATAAAAAGAACAAAAGAAACACAATATATGAAGTTCAAGGAATATAAGGGACTGGATCTGGTTGCCGTCGGGAACGAGGTTCTCGAAAGATGGAAGGGCAACCATGCGTTTGAGAAGTCACTGGAGCTGCGCGAGGGCGCTCCGGAATTCGTGTTCTTCGAGGGACCGCCTTCCGCCAACGGAATGCCGGGCATACATCATGTGATGGCGCGCTCCATCAAGGACTCCATCTGCCGATACAAGACGCAGAGCGGATTCAAGGTGAGGCGTCGTGCCGGCTGGGACACCCACGGGCTTCCGGTCGAGCTCGGCGTGGAGAAGAAGCTCGGAATCACCAAGGAGGACATCGGGACGAAGATTTCAGTCGAGGAGTACAACGACACC
>CAVBPI010000109.1:992-7539 GCA_963596955.1 bacterium
CCTGCCGCAAGGAGGTGATGAAATACACGAAAGAGTGGATGTCCCTGACCGAAAGAATCGGATATTGGGTCGATATGAACGATCCCTACATCACCTACGACAACCGCTACATCGAGACGCTGTGGTATCTCCTGAAGGACATATATAATAAGGGGCTGCTCTACAAGGGCTACTCCATCCAGCCGTACTCTCCTGCCGCCGGCACGGGACTGAGTTCCCACGAGCTCAACCAGCCCGGATGCTACCGCGATGTGAAGGACACGACGGCCACGGTGCAGTTCGAGGTCATCAAGGACGAGAAGTCACAGATTCTCTTCGGTTGCGAGACTGTTCCGGTCTATTTCCTCGCATGGACGACGACCCCGTGGACTCTGCCTTCAAACACGGCTCTCTGCGTGGGGCCGAACATCGACTATGTGCGCGTGAAGTCCTTCAACCCGTATTCCGGCAAGCAGGCGATTTATGTCGTCGCTAAGGCTCTGGTCGGCAACTGGTTCAACCCTAAGGCCGCCGAACTCTCGCTGGAGGATTACAAGACAGGCGACAAGCTCGTTCCGTTCAAGGTTCTTGAGGGCGAGTTCAAGGGCAGCGAGCTGCTCGGGATAAAGTATCACCAGCTCATCCCGTGGTTCAAGCCGGAGACTGACGGCGCTTTCCGCGTAATCGGCGGAGACTACGTCACGGTTGAGGAGGGCACGACGGGCATCGTCCACATCGCCCCGACTTTCGGAGCGGACGACAACAGGGTCGCCAAGCAGGCCGGGGTACCGCCGATTATGGTTCTTGACCGGAACGGCGACCGCTATGCGCAGGTCGATAGGCAGGGACGATTCTTCCGTATGGAGGACATGGATGCCGGATATGCCGCGAAATATGTTTCCCCAGACTATGCCGAATGGGCGGGAAGATATGTCAAGAACGCCTACGACTCATCCCTCGCGCCGGACGCGCCTACCCTTGACATCGACATCTGCATGATGCTCAAGTCGCAGGGCAAGGCGTTCAAGATAGAAAAGCACGTCCACACCTATCCGCACTGCTGGAGAACCGACAAGCCTGTGCTCTACTACCCGCTGAACTCCTGGTTCATCAGGACCACCGCGGTGAGGGAACGGATGATGGAGCTGAACGACACCATCACCTGGAAACCGGAATCCACCGGAACCGGACGCTTCGGCAAGTGGCTTGAGAACATCCAGGACTGGAACCTCAGCCGTAGCCGCTACTGGGGAACCCCGCTTCCTATATGGCGCAGCGAGGACGGCAAGGAGGAGAAGTGCATAGGCTCCGTGAAGGAACTCTATGCCGAAATCGAAAAGGCCGTGGCCGCCGGCGTGATGAGTTCCAATCGTCTGAAGGACAAGGGATTCGTGCCGGAGGATATGTCCAAGGAAAACTATGACAGGATTGACCTTCACAGACCGTATGTCGATAACATTTTCCTCGTCTCACCGTCCGGAAAGAAGATGGTCCGCGAGGCCGACCTCATCGACGTATGGTTCGACTCCGGAGCCATGCCTTATGCTCAGGAGGGACTGCGCAATCTCGGCGGAAAGGACTTCGGATGCACCGCGGACTTCATAGCCGAGGGCGTCGATCAGACGCGCGGATGGTTCTACACCCTCCACGCCATTCACACCATGGTGAGCGATTCCTGCGCGTTCAAGCGCGTGATTTCCAATGGACTGGTGCTCGACAAGGACGGCAACAAGATGAGCAAGAGGCTCGGCAACGCCGTGGATCCGTTCGGGCAGCTTGACAAATACGGGGCGGACGCCCTCCGGTGGTATATGCTCACGAACTCGCAGCCTTGGGACAACCTCCGCTTCGACGAGGCCGGCGTTGACGAGGTCCGCAGGAAGTTCTTCGGAACCCTCTACAACACCTATTCCTTCTTCGCCCTCTATGCGAACGTCGATGGGTTCGACCCTTCTGCCGAGCCTGTGCCGTATGCCGGGCGTCCTGAGCTTGACAGGTGGATAATTTCCCTGCTCAACACGCTCGTGAAGGATGTCGTCGCCGCCTACGAGGACTATGACGTGACGCAGGCCGGCCGTCTCATTCAGGCCTTTGTCTGCGACCACCTGAGCAACTGGTATGTGCGTCTTGGAAGAAAGCGCTTCTGGGGAGGAACTATGGATGAAGACAAGCTTTCGGCCTACCAGACTCTGTATGAGGTCCTTCTTTCCGTTTCCAAACTTGCCGCTCCGATTGCGCCTTTCTTCATGGACCGTCTTTACCTCGACCTCACGGGAGGGGAGGCCGGAGAGTTCCGCTCGGTTCACTATGTCCCTATGCCTCAGTACAATGAGGCCGTTGTGGATAAGGACCTTGAGGAGAGGATGGAGCTCGCGCAGAGGGCGTCGTCGATGGTGCTCGCGCTCCGTCGCAAGGTGAACATCAAGGTTCGCCAGCCGCTCTCCAAGCTCGTCATCCCTGTCCTGAACGACAAGGTGAAGGAGCAGCTTGAGAAGGTGAAGCCTCTGCTTCTCGGCGAGGTGAACGTGAAGGATGCCGAGTTCATCCACGACACGGCGGGCATCATAACGAAGAAGATAAAGCCGAACTTCAAGACTCTCGGCAAGATTTACGGAAAGCAGATGAAGGAGATTGCGGCGGCGTTCCTTCAGCTTTCGCAGGAGACCATCGCGGCAATCGAGGCGTCGGACGAGTATGTTCTCAACCTGCCTTCGGGCGATGTTGTCCTGAAGAAGGGGGACTACGAGATTACTTCCGAGGATATGCCGGGCTGGCTCGTGGCGAGTGACGGCCCGCTCACTCTCGCCCTCGACATCACCGTCACCGACGAGCTCCGTCGCGAGGGCACTGCCCGCGAACTCATAAACAGGATTCAGAACCTTCGCAAGGACAGCGGGTTCGAGGTCACGGACAGGGTTCGCGTCGGCATATTCACGGATGTTCCGGAGTTCAGTACGGAAATTGATGATGCCTTGTCTGTTTATACCGAATATGTGGCGTCGCAGACCCTCGCGGTCAGCGTCACCATGGTTGATGCCCCGGCAGGTTCGGATGTCGAATGGGGCGAGGGCACCGTTAACATCGACGTCGAAAAGATATAGAGATTTCGGAAGAGATTTTAGAAGAGATTTTTGAGGAGATTTTAGGAGACTGACATTAAAACTTATATATTATGGCAGAGGAAAAGAAAACCAATGAACCTGAAGTACAGGTCCGTTACAGCGATGAGGAACTGCAGGAGTTCAAACAGATAATTCTTGATATGCTGGCAAAGGCAAAGGAGGAGTACAACACCCTTCGTGCCGTCGTCACGCATTCGTCAAGCAACGACATCGGCGACACCTCCCCTACATTCAAGGGGCTTGAGGAGGGTGCGTCCGCTCTCTCGAAGGAGGAGGCCGGCCAGCTCGCTCAGCGCCAGTACAAGTTCATCCAGAACCTTGAGGCCGCTCTCGTGCGCATCGAGAACAAGACATACGGCATCTGCCGCGTCACGGGCAAGCTCATCCCTAAGGAGAGGCTTCGCCTCGTTCCGCACGCCACGCTGACGGTCGAGGCCAAGGAGATGCTGAACAAGAAACAGTAGGCGTTCTCTATGAAGTTCAGGATGTCCAGGGGCAGGTGGCTCATAGTTTTGGGTGTTGCCCTCGTTGTCATAGACCAGATTATCAAGATACTCGTCAAGACGAACATGACCCTTGGCGAGCATTTTGACGTGTTCGGCGACTGGTTCAAGATTTATTTCATCGAGAATGAGGGAATGGCGTTCGGGATGAAGTTCGGCGGATGGTTCGGCAAGCTTCTTCTCTCGCTGTTCAGAATCGTGCTCTTCAGCGTCCTCGTCTGGTGGATTAACAAGCTGTGCAGACGGCCTTCGACTCCGACGGGAGTGCTCGTGGGGCTCACTCTCATCACGGCCGGGGCTCTCGGAAACATCTTCGACTGCTTCTTCTACGGCCTTGTCTTTTCGGAGTCAACGCCTTACGCGGTGGCCTCCTTCGGCGGACATTACGCCCCTTTCCTCTTCGGTAAGGTGGTGGATATGTTCTATTTCCCGCTCATAGACACGACCTGGCCCGACTGGATGCCGTGGATAGGCGGTCGCCCGTTCAAGTTCTTTGAACCTGTGTTCAATTTCGCGGACAGCTGCGTGACGGTCGGCACGTTCTACCTGATTTTCTTCCAGTACAAGTTTTTTGCACAGGATGGCAAGTCCGCCCCCGCAGACGGTGCCTCCTCCTCGCCGCAGGACACTCCGGCGGCGGGCAAACGCAAAAAGTAGCAAAAAAAGCGAAAAAATATTTGCAGAATGTTTCTTTTTTCCTACCTTTGCAATCCTTTCTGAAAGCAAGGTCTGAAAGTTTCTTTAAGGTGCGCTTTGAAAGGAAGTAAAGTCTGAAAAAGATTCAGGAGAGTTGGCCGAGTGGTTTAAGGCGGCAGTCTTGAAAACTGTTGAGGTGAAAGCCTCCGGGGGTTCGAATCCCTCACTCTCCGCTCAAACAAAGTTTCAAATTCTTGATTATCAAAGAGTTTGGAACTTTTCCTTTTGTAAAAAATGCACCGAAGTTGCACCGGATTGGTTAAAACGGTATAATTGTCCAAATTGGCTGGTAAATAGCACACTCAACAAGTTTGGAAAAATGCCAAGCTTGGATGGGGATAAAATTCTATTCGCTAATTGAGGATTCAGGTGCCAGCACGTGGGAATAACTCTATAAAAGGAGGGAGAACAAAGCACTTTTGTCACCCTCCTTAAACTTTCTAAATATGTGTGTTTTCCCTTACTTGCGTGTAATCTTTGCGACCCAGCCGCCGCCCTTCGCGAGGTGGACGGTGAGCTTGCGGTCGGCTGGAACGGTGGCGGTGGCGTGCCTGTAGTCGCGGGCCGCCTTGTTCGCGTTGATGCCGTCCCGGAAGATGTCGAGCGTCCAGTCGCCTTCGCCGAGGAAGCTGAGGTCGAGCGTGAGGTCGCGCTCGTCCCAGTTCGTGAGGGCTCCTACATACCAGGCGTCGCCGCTGCGGCGGGCGAGGGTGATGTACTTGCCGATTTCGCCGTTCACCCCGAGGCTCTCGTCCCAGATTTCAGGGCATTCGGCGATGAACTTCGTGCATTCCGGTTCGTTCAGATAATTTGACGGGGAGTCGCAGAGCATATTGAACGGAGAGTCGAAGACCACATATTCTGCAAGCTGGCGGCAGCGCGTTCCCTGGCTCATCGGCTCGTTATAGACAGGACGGTAATTCCTTTTCGCTGCATTCCTCATCGCGCCCTGGGTGTAGTCCATAGGGCCGGCGGCCATGCGGATGAACGGAACCGTCACATCGTAGGTCACCTGATCCACTTCCGGCTTGCTCCATTTCATCTGCTCAAGACCGTGCACACCCTCGTAGTTCACGACGTTCGGCCACCTGCGGCTGAGCCCCGTCGGCTTGTAGGTGCCGTGGAAGTCCATCATCAGACCGTACTGCGCCGCCATTTCGGCTGCACGCGCGTGGAAATTCACCATCAGCTGGTCGTCCCTGTCCATGAAATCGACCTTGAAGCCCTTCACTCCCATTTCAGAGAAATGCTTGCATACCTTCTCCATGTCACGGTCGAATGCCCAGTAGCCTGCCCAGAGTATGATTCCGACATTGCGATCCTTTCCGTAATCGACGATTTCCTGGAGGTTGATTTCCGGAATCACCTGGAAGAGGTCGGCCTTGAGGTTCACTGCCCAGCCCTCATCGAGAATCACGTACTCTATGCCGTGGGATGCCGCGAAGTCGATGTAGTACTTGTAGGTCTCATTGTTGATTCCGGCCTTGAAATCAACGTCGTAGAGGTTCCAGTCGTTCCACCAGTCCCATGCAACCTTGCCCGGCTTCACCCAACTGTAGTCCGTGCCGGCATCCTGTGCCGGAGAGAGCTTCCAGACCATGTCGTTCACGGCAAGCTGAGCGTCCGAAGTGCTGACCATGATGACCCTCCACGGGAAAGTCTCGTCCCCTGAAACCTTCGCGATGAAATTCTCTCTCTCCTTGACAACGCCCTGAAGCATATTGTGACCGCCCTGCTCGATTACTTTCGGATATGTGGCAAACACTCCCTCAAGGCTTGTCTCGCCCGGCTTTCCGAGCAGATACATTCCAGGATAGTCGGTGAGGTCCGCGTCGGTGATGAGCACCTTCACCCCGTTGGCGACAGCGACCGCGAGCGGAAGAAACGCGAGCTTGCCGTCCTTCCATTCGGAAATCTTCTGTACGGTGTAGGTGTTCTCGAATGAGTTGTAGAACTGGCCCTCAAACGTGTCGGCGCCGGTTTTCCTGACATAAGGGACAAATGCCTGACGGTCCTCTCCTAAGTTGAACTCCGCCTGCTCGGAAATGACCTCGTATGTCTTATTCTTGTCGAGCCTGCTGACGAAACGATATGCAACACCGTCGTCGTATGCCCGGAATACGAGAGTGAACTCCTTGAAATTCAATGAAATCTGATTGTAGTTGTCGCGCACTTCCGCCTTCTTGTAGGCGACGGCAGGGAAAGTCTTGTCAAACGATGTCTTCACAACCTTGCGCACCTTGTCGT
>CAVBPI010000110.1:0-3835 GCA_963596955.1 bacterium
CGCGGCTCCGGTGTATTTCAGTTCCGAAGACCAACGGGTGTCGCGGGCACGGTAGCCCACCGAAGAAGAACGGCTCACAAAAAGCTGGATGTCAGTGACATTCGCGTAGGCGTCCTTCCATGTCTTTGTCGCCTCCATCGCCGCGGCAAGTTCCTCGCGGGTCGTGGCGCGCGTCACCTTGACATTCGCCGTGACCTTCCCGGCGCTCACTGTAGGCGAGCCGACAAATTCCACCTTCAGGAACGGCTGCACCTCGAAATTTACCTCGGTGCTGCCCTTGATGTGGGTGTTCACGCTGGCATTCCTGACGACATTTCCCTTCTCGTCCTCAAGCACAATCGGCACAAACGGGCCATCGACACGGATGTTATAGTCAGCCTCGAAGAGCTTTGTGTTGCGGAAAGTCCCGTCCGGGCGGCAGTTGAAGTCCTGCGGGGTCACGTTACCCTCCCAGCTGGTCTCAATCAGCCTCACGCGTATGCCCTCCGACCCCTGGTCCGTCAGCACGGGGGCGCCGGTCCTGACGTCCGTAACCTTGCCGTAGAGCGTCTCCTCCGGAGCGTCATAGTTGTCAAGCCTGAAAAGCGAGCAGGAACTCAGCAGCAGTCCCCCGAGCAACACAAACGCCAATTTTTTCATATCAAACATATTATACATATTTTTAGATTCAATTTAACTTTCAAAAAATGCCGGGCGATGAGGGTGATAAAAGGATACAATCCGCCTTTTTGCGCCCTCATCGGTTAGGTTGCTGGTCAATGACAGGGCTTTTCGCCACCTCCCCAGAAGGTATCTCAAAATAATAGTCCTTAGGAGTGTATTTCAGTTCCATCTCGCGGGCCATCTGGAAATTGGCGTCGAAGAAATACTTCTTTTCCACTGTGCTGTAGAACGGATAGAGGCCGTGCAGACGATAGCTGTCGCCGTTCCCGAAGCGGCTCGCGTCACGCCTTTCGCCCCAAAAGCCGTCGCGCCCATCGGAATGCTGCACCCTCCAGCGGCGGATGTCCCACTTGGACTTGTGCTCGAACGCCAGCTCCTTCCGGCGCTCGCGGCGCACCTGGTCGCGGCTTGCCTCGTCGCCGGAAAGCCCTCCTGACAGAAGGTCCGCCCCGGCGCGTTCCCGGATGTCGTTGATTGCCTTAGTGGCCACGTCAAGCATATTGTCCCCCTCAACCGGAGAGGCGACTCCCTCGATTGAAAGCTCCACGCCCGCCTCGGCCGCAGCCAGAAGCACGTCGGCATAGCGCATGAGGATGAACGGCTGCGCGGACTTGCCCTCGCCGCGGATGTAGTTCGGGTCAGGGTTGAGGTACTTCCTGAGATAGAATCCCGAAAGGTTGGCCTCGTTGTCCTTCACGTCATAGAAAGGGCCGTTCGCACCCGCTGCGGTCATCTTCGTGTCGTCGTCAAGCGTCACGATTTCCTGCCCCGACTGGGCGCGCGGACTCAGATAAAGGGTCTTCGGAGTACCGGTGTATTGCGGCAGGTTCTGGTAGAAGTTCAGGGTCGCGCGGCTCCACGAGTAGTCGCTCCAGAGCGGTGACACAGGCGTGCTGCCGGTATAGACCCCGGCTCTTATCTCGATTTCCTGATTGCGGAACACGTCGCCCGGCAGAATCACGTATGCCCTCAGACGTGGCTCCGCGTTTTTGAAGAAATCCATCGTGGAGTCGAACATGAGGTAGTGTCCCTTCGTGTTGTCCTCCCCGTCGGTGACGCGGATTGTGCCGTCGGCATACCTGTCAAACCCGTCGAAAAGCTCGACGAAATCGAGTGAAGGGCAGCTGCCGGAGCAGAGCGGGTCGCGGAATATGAAAGGCGAGCTGTATGCGTCAAGTCCGTGAGTGAGAGAAGGATAGAGATATTCCTTCACCAGAATGTTCTCCGGGCTCGAAAGGTCGCTGAACATATCCACCATATTCTGATACATCGCCTCCTTGTCTCTGGCCGCCCATTTTTTCTTATAGAGGGAATATCTCCCCGACTCCATCACCTCCCGTGCAGCCTTGTAGGCCTCGGAAAAGTAGCGGACATAAGCGTCGCGGTAGGTCTCCTGTGAAAATCCAATCACGCGAACCTCCGTCTTGTCGCCGAAACCGGTAAGGCGCCCTGTGACCGTCTCGTTGTACTTTGCGACCGAACCGGCATAGAGCATGGCCTCGGCCTTGAACGCGAGGGCGGCATACTTGTTCGGGAGCCCGCTCATGAGCGAAGTCGCCGGCAGCAATGAAACCGCGGTGTCGAAATCCTTGCAAATCCAATCCCATGTATCCTCCTCGGAAGCGCGTGGAACCTCAAGCTTGTCGGAGGAATCGGGATATGCAATCGTGTGCGTCACGAGCGGAATGCCTCCGAAGCGGCGTGCCATCTGATAGAACACGTATGCGCGGACGAAATATCCCTGTCCCATGAAGAAGTCATATTCCGCGTCGGTGAAGTTCGACTTGTAGGAAGGAAGCGACTCGATGAGGTGGTTCGCGTCGTGTATGAGTTCAAACGCATTGCTCCAGCACGGGTTCTCCTCGCCCTGAAAGGTGCGGAAGACGTCGTCGCGGTTCATGGCCTCTCCGCTTCCGTCGATTCCGAGCGTCCCGAGCCATCCGTTGAAATTGAAGCCCCACGCCGCCATATACTTGAAATCCTCGAACGGCATGTGCGAATAGAGCGTCGCCATATAAATGGACATTCCCTTAGGCGAACCCATCATGTCGTCGTCGGAAACTATGTTCTTAGGAGTTATGTCCATATTGCAGGAACATACGAGAAGAACGGACATTATCGCTGTAAATATCTTTTTCATAACATCTTAGAATGACAGGTTCATACCGAGGGAAACGGTTTTGTTCAGAGGGTACATCCTTCCGTAGTCGGAATCCGGGTGTTCAGGATCTACATACTTTATCCCCGTGAGAGTCAGAAGGTTATATGCATTCACGAACACCCTCAGACCGAAGGACGACTTGCGGAGCTTAGGAATCGTGTAGCCGAGCTCGATGCTCTTGAGACGGAGATATGAAGTGCTGACGCGGTTGAACGAGGAGTTCTTCTCGGGCGAATGGCCGGTGAAGGCGTAGTGTCCCGAAGTCCACTGAAGAGTCTGGTCGAAAGGGTCGGTGTAGTCGCCGACAGGGTGCCAGCGGTCGAGGAACTGCTCAAGCGCGCCGCCTCCGTTCGAGCCCCAGATGGAGTAGAGCGGCTCGTCATACATATAGGAGCCGAGCGCCGAGCCCTGAAGCAGCATACTGAAATCCAGCCCCTTCCACGCGCAGTTGAACGAAAGGGAGTAGTTCATCCACGGAGTCTGGTCGTAGGCGTATGGATGCGCGTCCAGGCCGTTTATCTCGCCGTCGCCGTTCCAGTCGAGGTACTTGTAGTCGCCCGGAAGGGTGTCGTTCTCCTTGTAGATGTCGTAGTTCCAGATGTCCTCCCACGACTCGTAGCGTCCGGCAGACTCGTAGCCGAACTGGATTCCCTGGTAGCGGTTTGTGAGGTTGTCATTGCGCCAGCGGTCGTAGGAGTTGCCGTAAGGGCCCTGACCGTAGGCCTTGAGGTTCTGGCGGCGGGTGATTGTGACAATTCCCGTGAGACCGTAGCTGAAATCTCCTACCTTGTGGCGGTGCGAAATTTCAAGTTCCAGACCCAAGTTCCTGTCGCTGTTGAGGTTCTCCACCGGAGCGGATGCGCCTACGACAGTCGGCAGCGAGGAGGTGTTCTGGCCGAAAACGCCGTCGCGGCTGCGCTGGAAATAGTCGAAGGTTATTCCGAGCATCCCGTTCCACGCCTCGAAATCCACGCCGATGTTGAAGGTCCTGGACTTGAGCCAGGTTATGTT
>CAVBPI010000110.1:3845-6058 GCA_963596955.1 bacterium
GAAGCGGAGAAGTGGTCACGCCATAGACCATCTCACCGTCAATCAGATAGGCCGGGGCATAGCCGCTGTAATAGCCCTTCTCGCCGTCGCGTCCGGTAGCCGGATAGACATAGCCCGAAAGCCACTCATAGTTCAAGTCGCTGTCGTCACCGAGCGAGCCGTAGCTTGCCCTTATCTTGAACTGGTTGATGAACGAGAGGGCGCTGCAGTTCTTGAAGAAAGGCTCCTCCGAGATGCGCCAGCCCACGGATGCGGAAGGGAAGAATCCCCATTGGTGTCCCGGGGCGAACTTTGACGAGCCGTCGTAGCGGAACTGCGCCTCGAAGAGGTAGCGGTTGTCGAAGGCGTAGTTAATGCGGCCGATAAGAGCCTGATAGGCAAGGTTATAGAAAGAGCCTATATTGCTGTTGATGTCAACGAAGGTCGATTGGGTCTTGTCCTTGAGCGCGGTGAGGTACGGGGAGCTGAAGGCAAGGTCGCCGATGAGATAGTAGTTGTCCCCGCGGCGCTTCTGAGCCTCGTAGCCGAAGGTCGCGCCAACGTCGTGCCTGCCCGCGAAGGTGCGGCTGTAGTTGAGAAGAATCTGCCCGAGAGCCTGCCACTTGGTGTAGTTCTCGCGCGTAAGGCGGTCGGAGTGATCGGAGAACTCCTTGGCGACATACTCGCCCGTAAGCTCGTCCTGCGCGTAGAGGTTGTAGGACTTGCGGAAGAACTCGTTGTCGTCGTAGCGGAAGTCGTAGCTGGCCATACCCTTGAGAGAGAGTCCCTTGAGGACATCGGTAAGGGTTCCTAAGTCATATTCGAGCGACGCCGACGACTGGAACTGCTTCTCGCGGTAGTCCTTGTAGCCGGAGACCGAACGGGTCATCATCGCCACGGTGTTCTGCATAAGGTCAAGTCCCTCATAGTTGAGCATGGTCTGCGCGTCATCGACGTACGCCGGGAAGAGCACGCCCTGCTTCCAGAGGTTGCGGATGAGGGAAACCGCGTCCGAGTCAGGAGTGCTGCGGTTGTCGGCAATTCCGCTGATGTTAAGGTTGAACTTGAGTCCCTTAACGAGTTCCGCGTCTATGTTCGAGCGGATGTTGTACTTTGAATAGTTGAGGTCGCGCGAGCGGAAGAATCCCTCCTGATAGAGATAGCCCATGCTCACATAGTACTGCCATTTCTCGCTTCCTCCGGATATGCTCACGTCGTGCTGGGTCTGAGGGGACATATCCGAGAACACGAGCGAGTTCCAGTCGGCCGCCTTGCGGGTACCGTCCGCGTACTGGTTCATGAAGTCCTTGGTGAAGGTTATGGAGCCGCTTCCGTCGGACTTGTTCAGCGCCATCTCGTTGTAGAGTGTCATTGCGCCCTGCGCGTCCGCGAGCCTCGGCATGGTAGCGGGCATCTGGAAGGTGAACGAGCCGTTGTACTGAACGGCGGCCTTGCCCTCCGAACCCTTCTTGGTGGTCACGAGCACGACTCCGTTGCCGCCTCGCACACCATAGATTGCAGCGGAAGCGTCCTTGAGCACGGAGACGTTCTCGATGTCGTTGGCGTTCAGCCTCTGGAAATCCTCGGTCGAGCGCGGCACGCCGTCGATGACGATGAGCGGTTCGCCGAGTCCGCGGATGTCCATGCTGTTGTTATATGTTCCCGGCTCGGCCGACTTCTGCCACACGCGCACGCCCGGCACGCGGCCCGTGAGCATATTCTGAGGGTTCTCGTTCTTTGTCTTAATCATGTTCTCGCCGTTCACGCCGGACACCGCTCCCGTGAGCGAACCGCGCTTCTGCGTACCGTAGCCGACCACGACCACCGACTCAAGCCAAGTGTTGTCGGCCGCCATCACGACATTGATGACCTGTCGGCCGCCTACGGTCTCATATTTCGTCGCGAATCCGAGGAAGGAGAACTCCAGCACGGCATCAGAAGCCGCCAGAATCTCATATTTTCCGTCCATGTCCGTCGCGACTCCTGTCTTGGAGCCCTTCACCATGACGTTTGCCCCGAACACCGGCTGCGCCGACTCATCGACGACAGTTCCGCTCACGGTGATTGTCTGGGCGCTCAGCCCTACCGCCACGAACAATGAAACCGCGATTATCAGTATCTTTTTCATATCATAAGTATTATTCAATTTGTGACAGATGCCATTTTGCGAGAACGGCGTATTCAGCGGCGAACGCGAAGGTGAACATAGCCTCGACGCGGTTCTTGCTCTTGTC
>CAVBPI010000110.1:6068-7502 GCA_963596955.1 bacterium
GTTCTTGGTGTTGTCCGTGTTCCATCCGTAGAGCAGGCTCGTCGGCAACATACTCTTGTTCAAATAGTTGTCCCAGGCATAATCAAGATTATTCTGGAAAGTGCCGATGTTCAGGGCGACATTGTCGTAATGCGCCGACACATCGACCCATCCGCGCATGAGCACCCCGTTGAACCAGTTGTTGAAGCCGTCTATGGCATATTCGTAATACCCCGGACGGTCGGCGGACTTCTTCGCGAAATAGAGGAACGAAGAGGTCGAGAGGGACTTCATGTCATCGAGGTAGGCCTGTTCGCCGGTGACGCGGTAGAGGTCGGCCGCGCCGGAGAGCATGGTTCCGGAATTATAGGAATATGCCTCGCCGGTTGCGGATTCCTCCTCGTTGTGGCCGCGGTACCTCACGCCATCGACAGTCTCGTAGGCGATGTTGTCGCCGCCCCAGCCCTTCGCGCCGAGCATATCGGCATAGACACCGGTGCTCTTCCTGTAGAGGTGGGAGCGCTGGAAATCATAGACCTTCTTCGCGTACATCAGGTAGTACTCGCTCTTGTTCATCTGCTTTGTCAGACGCGCCTTGTTTGCACCTATATATCTGTAAGTCACCTCGTCCGGCTTGCCTTTATAGAGTTCGGAGAGCCAGACGAGTGGGCTTACGAACGGACCGTTGCTGCACGAGTGCTTGGTGTAGTAGCCGGGTCCCCAGACTATCCCGCCGTGCTCATTGCCCTCGGAGTCGAGCGTCGTGTCCCAGCCGTCAATCACATATCCGGCAAGATACTCGGCCTTTTCGAGATAGCGCTCCACGCCGGTAAGTTTATATGCCTCAATCAGTTCTCTAATGAGCCACTGCTGGTCGTCATAGACATTCTCCCGTCCCTCCACGGCCGCCTGCCCCGGAGTCGAGGCACGGTTCACGCCATAGACGGTCCATTCCTTCGTCTGCGTGTATGAGGTGAGGGTATATGTGCCCTCGTACCACTTGAGGTTGCTGACAAGGTCGGACAATATGCTGCTGTAAGCCGCGAAATAGCTGTTGTAGAAGCTGTCGTCACCGGCATCCCTGAGTGCAGTGAGGCCGTGCAGCACGGAGTTCACCGCCTCAATCGCGCTTGTAAACATCCACACGCTGCCCTTCTCGGAGGACTTCAGCCCGGTGTAGGGGTTGTAGTAGCGCGCCATCTCAGTCCCGTCAGATGAGAAATAGTTAGTCCTTGCGGCTGCGGCCAGACTCATTGCACGGGTGAGGTTTTGCCGTGCGAGTTCTATTTTCTCGGCACGGTTGCCCTCTTCGCCACCTCCCGGAGTCGGTTTTACGGGATTCTCCGGACTGCTGCACGAGACGCATCCCGCGAGGAAAAGTCCTAAAAGAGAAATGAATGCAGCACGATTGATTTTCATGATTTTCTTATTCTATCTAAGTTATTTGCCCTGCCT
>CAVBPI010000111.1:0-595 GCA_963596955.1 bacterium
CGCCGATGGTACTGCACCACCATGTGGGAGAGTAGGTCGTCGCCACGCTTCGAGAACCCCGACTACATTGCTGTAATCGGGGTTCTTTTTTTATTTGGTCTCTTCGGAGTCTATTCCCTGTCATTTCGAACGCAGTGAGAAATCTGTGCTCCCTGGAGCCTTCCGGCATAAAGATTCATCGCCCTGCTCGGAATGACTGTGTTTGTCTCTCAATGCAGTCGGGGCCTTTTTTGTTTGGCGTCCCGTCAGAACTCCTCTCTGATATTATAATTGTTCCGCTCGCTGCTGCTGCGTGAAATCATCTCGCATATGAAGCCGGCGAGGAACATCTGAACGCCTATGACGAGCGCCGCGAGCGCCAGATAGAACAGCGGCTGGTCGGTCACCGGGCGGAATGCCTCGTGGTGCGCCTGCTGGACGAGCTTCTCGATGATGACCCAGAGGGCTATGACTCCGCCGACAAAGAAGGTGACTAGCCCGGTGAACCCGAAGAAATGCATCGGCTTCTTGCCGAAGGTGCTGAGGAACCAGAGCGAAAGCAGGTCAAGAAAGCCGTTCACGAACCTGTTCAGCCCGAATTTGCTCTTCCCGTACT
>CAVBPI010000111.1:613-2052 GCA_963596955.1 bacterium
GGTGATGCGCGTGTAGCCGGCATTCTTCGCGAGGTACGGAATGTATCTGTGCATCTCCCCATAAACCTCGATGTCCTTCACGACCTCGTTCCTGTAGGCCTTAAGGCCGCAGTTCATGTCATGCAGCCTGATTCCGGTAATCTTCCGTGCCGTGGCATTGTAGAGCTTCGACGGGATATTCTTCGTGAACTTGTTGTCCTGCCGGTGCTGCTTCCACCCCGACACTATGTCCCAGCCGTCATCGACAATCATCCTGTACATTTCCGGGATTTCCTCCGGCGAGTCCTGCAGGTCGGCGTCCATCGTCACCACGACCCTTCCCTCGGCGGCCTTGAATCCGCAGTAGAGGGCGGCCGACTTGCCGTAGTTGCGGCGGAACGATATTCCCCTTATGTTGGAGTCCTCCTTCGCGAGCCTTTGGATCGTCGCCCACGAACCGTCCGTGCTGCCGTCATCGACCATTATGATTTCATATTTCCACGGCTCTTTCTTCAGGACGGAGTGTATCCATCCGATGAGTTCGGGGAGTGATTCCTCCTCGTTGTAGAGCGATATGACGATGGAAAGGTCCTTTACGTATTCCATGATTTCCGGGGTCTTTTTTCTGTCCTTCTTTTTTTCGTGCTCGTCGTTCATCGTCTTTATTGTTCCCCTTTATTGTTCTTCTATGTCAGTCCCGTTGTCATGGAATCCGGCGAACGGATCGACTTTGGGGATGTTGCGTGAAAGAATCGACGAGACTATGGTTCCGTAGAGGATGCAATACATCAGATTCGAGAAGAAAGTTATCGTAGGCAAGTTATCCCTGTAACCGTCAATCGTGGCGAGGGAGTTAGAGTCGAGAATCTTTGAATATTCGCTCATTATCATGTCGAACGCCTCGTCAATCTCTTCGGGGTTTATGTAGAGAACATTCGCAAGGCTCGCGGCGGAATATATGAGGGCGGAGAAAAGCGCGGCGAAGATTCCCAGGCGGAGCGTGTGCCTCCTTGTAATTCCGTCATATGAGTCCGCCGTCCTCTGCATCGCGGCTCGGAGAATCAGGATGCATCCGACGAACTTCGCAATCCACAGCAGCGTAGTCAGGACCGTGACGGCGATTGCCGACGGAATCAGCTGCGGAAGATACTGTACCGCAAACATATATGCCGTGGAGACGGCTCCGAGTTCGATACCTGTGACGGCGGCGCGGTTGAGAATGGCTCCTGTAGTGATGCTTTCGTTCATATTCATGTTCATAATCGTGTCATTTGTCCCTTTAGGGCGTACAAAGATAGAAAAAAATTCCTACCTTTGTCCGCTTATTTAAGGACAAGGTGCCGTGTTTGTAGGCGGCGAAGTTTAATTATGAATCGGCGACGGGTTCTTTTGTACTGAAACGGGCCGGTTCCAAAACAGTAAGATTATGATAGACATTACATTTCCCGACGGCAGCGTGA